>DATIFS010000068.1:0-5893 GCA_035455105.1 Nitrosarchaeum sp. | reverse complement strand
GTGTTGAAATTTCACGAGATGATGAACTAATAATCGAAGATATATTTCTTAAAAAAAATTGGATAAAAAATCCTACACGATGGGGAATTACTGGAAAAGAAGATAGAGCAATTGATGTCTATGTGAATGATATAATATCTCATGTAGATTCTCAAAAAATAAAATTAAAAAATCTCAAAGTTGTCTTGGATTTAGGAAATGGAGCACAAGCAGTAACTGCACCTATATTTTGTAAGTCAATTGGATGTGAAGCAATATTGATTAATGAAAAAATAGATGGTATGTTTCCTGGGCGTGGTTCAGAGCCAACCCCTCAAAATCTTTCTGAACTTTCAAAAACTGTTCAAAAAAATAATGCTGATCTTGGAATTGCTTTTGACGGTGATGGTGATCGTAGTATTTTTTGTGATGATAATGGTAAGATACTAAATGGTGACCAATCTGCACTTGTTCTTACAAAATTTATTTTGCAAAAAAATCCAAACTCTATAGTTGTTACATGTTTGAATTCTGGATCAAGTATAGAACTTGTTGCAAATGAATTTAATTCACAAGTAATTCGAACCAAAGTTGGAAGCGTTGAAGTTTCACGAAAAATGGTTCCAACAAATGCATTAATTGGTTTTGAAGAAAATGGTGGATTCATGTTTGGAAAACATAATCAAGTAAGAGATGGCTGTATGACTTTGGCATTAATGCTGGAACTATTAGCAAGTACTGACAAATCCTTATCTGAAGAAACTTCTAGTCTTCCCCCTTCGTTTACAACAAAAGATAAAGTTACTTGTTCTCAAGAAGATTCTAAAAAACTAATACAAACCCTAAAAGAAGAATTCCCAACTTCTGATACTACAGATGGTATTAAAATTAAAAATGATACAAAAAACTGGGTAATGATTAGACCAAGTGGAACCGAACCTATCATTAGAATATATGGAGAAGCTGAAAGTCAGCAAAAACTAGATACTTTGATGTCAAAATACATCCAAAAAGCCAAGTCTATCATTTCCGACAACACTTTTAAAACCAATCCTTAACATGATTGGAATGGAGAATGATCCCTAAAGGGTGACATAGTATGGGTAAAGCTTATTATGTAAAATTTGAGACGCCTGAAGAACTCGTAAATCCAATCTTGGAGGCTGTTAGAGTTGCATCTACCAGTGGTAAAGTTAAGAAAGGAACCAATGAAGCCACAAAGGCCATTGAACGAGGAACAAGCAAACTTATTGTTATCGCTGAAGATGTTGAACCACCAGAGGTAGTTGCTCATCTTCCAATTCTATGTGAAGAACAAGGCGCAGCATATGCATTTGTTCCAAGTAAATCTGAATTAGGAAAATCTTTGGGCATTGACATTACTTCTGCCGCTGCAGCAATTTTAGACGCTGGTGATGCACAACACATAGTTGATCAAGTTGTCTCAGCAATTGCTAAAATTAAAGGTGGAAAGACTAGCAAATGAGTACTACAACTGACGACGTAACTCAATCTGAAATTATTCAAATTGTTGGCAGAACTGGTATTGCTGGAGAAGTTATTCAAGTTAGAGTTAAAGTTCTTTCTGGTAAAGATAAAGGTAGAATTCTTACTAGAAATGTAAAAGGTTCTGTTAGAATTGGAGAAATTCTGATGCTAAGAGAAACAGAAAGAGAAGCAAAGAAAATTCATTAGGTGAAATAGATGAGTCTTTTAGTTAAACCCTGCAGTTTTTGTGCTAGACCTGTTGCAAAAGGTTCAGGTACGATGCTTGCAAAAAATGATGGAACTGTTTTATGGTTCTGCTCAGCAAAATGCAAGAAAAATGCACTTGAATTGAAACGTGATCCAAGAAAATTAAAATGGACCAAAAAATATGTTAAAGGCGGAATTCAACACAAGAAATAAAATTGACTGAACAAACTCTTTTCATTGTAAAACCAGACGCAGTAGCTAGAAAACTTACTGGTGAAGTTATTGCAAGATTTGAAAGAAAAGGATTCAAACTTTTAAAATTAAAAATGTTTACGTTTACACAAAAACAAGCTGAAAATTTCTACGGCGTTCATAAAGACAAACCATTTTTTGGTGAACTCACATCATTTATCACATCTGGTCCTGTTGTTGCAGTAATTATTGAGGGAAATAATGCAATTGCAACCACTAGAATTTTGGTTGGGGCTACAAAATCCTTTGAAGCAGCACCTGGCTCTATAAGGGGAGATTTTGGGTTAGGATTTAGTGACAATATCATTCATGCATCTGATTCACAAGAAAGTTTTGTTCACGAATCGAGGGTAGCATTTGAGTGATCTGATTGCAAATTCGTCAACCCATCGTGGTAGTTCTTGGTCACGTCGACTCTGGTAAAACATCTCTCTTAGATAGAATTAGAGGCACTGGAGTTCAAGGTAGGGAAGCAGGAGGTATCACCCAACATATTGGTGCAAGTTTTCTACCAACTGAAACAATCAAAGAAACATGTGGTCAGCTATACAAAAAGTTACAAGAATCTGAGAATCAAGTTCCTGGGATTTTAGTAATTGATACGCCTGGACACGAAGTTTTTACTAATTTAAGAGCAAGAGGTGGTTCTGCTGCAGATATTGCAATACTGGTAGTTGATGTTAACAGGGGATTTCAACCACAAACAAATGAGAGTCTAAAAATTCTGCAGAGTAGAAAAGTCCCATTTGTTGTTGCACTCAACAAATGTGATCAAATATCTGGATGGCGAAAGTCTGATACAAAATTCATCTCACAAGCAATCAAAGAACAAGATGCTTTTATTCAAACTGATCTTGATCAAAAAATCTATGATGTAGTTGGAACTTTATCCATTTTGGGATATCAATCAGAAGCATTTTACCGAGTTAAAGATTTCAAATCTGAAATTGCTATTGTACCAATCTCTGCAAGATCTGGAGTCGGAATACCTGAATTACTTGCAGTATTAGTTGGTTTAACACAACAATATCTGCAAAAAAGATTGGATCAAAAAGAAAAAGAATCAAGAGGAATTGTACTTGAAGTAAATGAAGAGGTTGGATTAGGTCATACAGCTAACATTATTTTGATTGATGGTAGTATCAAAAAAACTGACACTATAGTTGTTGCAAAACGAGATACAGTTATTGTTACAAAACCAAAAGCAATTCTTTTACCTAAACCGCTTGATGAAATGAGGGATCCTCGAGATAAATTCAAACCTGTACAAAGTGTAAATGCAGCAGCAGGACTCAAAATTGCATCACCTGAACTTGAAGGAGTTTTACCTGGCAGTACGCTTTATGTTGTATCCAATGAATCTGACATACCAAAATATATCAAATTAATTGAATCTGAAATGAAATCTGTGTTTATTGACACAGAAACAAATGGTGTTGTTTTAAAATGTGATACTATAGGTTCACTTGAGGCAATAGTCGAGATGTTGAGACGTTCTCAAGTGCCAATAGCCAAAGCAGACATTGGACCTGTAAACCGTCGTGATGTCATGGAAACAAAAGCAATCAAAGAAAATGACAGACATTTAGGTGTAATCTTGGCATTTAATGTCAAAATACTTCCTGATGCAAAAGAAGAATCAGAAAATAGTCACATCAAAATTTTTGAAGACAGGATAATCTATAGTTTAATTGATAATTATAATGCCTGGGTAAGTGAAGACACAGCTAATGAAGAGGATGCAATTTTTGCAGAATTAACCCCAATCTCCAAATTTACATTTCTTAAAGGCTATGTTTTTAGAAATACAGATCCTGCTGTATTTGGAATTAAAATCGATGTTGGAACATTAAAACAAAAAGTTCCTTTTATGAACAAAGATGGAAAAAGAATTGGTGTAGTACATCAACTTCAACTTGATAAAAAAACTGTAACTTCTGCTAAATCAGGACAAGAAGTTGCATGCTCTGTTCAAGGTATCACAATTGGAAGACATATTTTCGAAGAGGAAGAATTTTACACATTTCCTCCATCACATGAAGCAAAACAACTTTTAACAAAATTCATGTACAAGCTTAGCTCTGAAGAGCAAGAAACTCTAAATAAAATTATAGAAATTCAACGAAACCGGGATGCAGCTTATGCTTACTAGTTTGAATGTTTTTTACAAATCATGTGAATTCCAGGTGCACCTACAGCACCCATCATCTTATCTACAATTTGCCCTGATTTGAACATGATGAACATTGGAATTGATTGCACAGAATATCTCATTGCAATATTTTGATTTTGATCAACATTGACTCTTGCAAATTTTATCTTTGGATATTTACTTGAAAGACTCTCAAACACTGGATGCATCATTTTACATGGACCACACCATTCTGCCCAAAAATCAACTAATGTGGGATTCTCTGCAGAAATTATTTGAGTAAAGTTTGTATCATTCAAGTCAATTATTCCTGGTTTGATTTGAGGTTGATTTTGTTGTCTAATCATCTCTTCCAGTTTTCTTTGTTTTATCTTTTCAATTTCTGGATCGTTTGACAATAATTCTAAAAAGTTTGATTCTATTAAAAATCTATGTTAGGTGTTTTTCAAACAATCTGTTATGAAATTTTTCTAATCTGTATCTGTTTTAATTGGCATTGACTCATATCTCTTGGATTTACATATTGGACACGCATCAATGTATTTTGTCATGCTTACAGAGGTGTAGACAATCCCACAATCACCACAAATTCTGAGATTTCTACTTAGTTTACCCATGTTAGCGTAATTACTCATTATGATTAAAAACTTAATCGTGTTTTTGCCTTTTTAATACTGTAAAATATCATAGCTGGTGCTACAAAATACATTCCAGCATTCATCAAAATCACACCAATTCCATATGCTAGAATTTCTTGTTCAGAGTCAGCTGCTGACATGATTGAAAGTGACGACAACATTGGGGTAATTCCAATTTTTACAGCCTCTTTGAATATTGGATTCTCTCTTTCTAAATCAGCAACTGTTGGTGAAAATGAATAATAGAAATTGTTGAATGCTGTCATAAATGAAGCACCTGTTGCAGTACTCATTACTTTACTATCTCTGATCTCTCTGAGAAATTGCACTTGAGGTGCCATCTCAGAACCATATGCTGCAGTGGCGATTAAACATCCACCACCTTTTTGAGTATTATTTACAACTTCACATGTGTCACCAATTAATGTAGTGCCTGGACCACATTGTCCAATCTCTTCGACAGTTTCAGGTTTTGTAGTTTTTGGTTCCTCTAATCCAACTGCCTCATAAATTGAAGAGTATTGTGGAAAGTTTGTATCGAACCATTTTTTGTAAGTTGGTTCATTGTTGTATCTGTCAACATAAGATTGTGGATCTTTTGTTGGATCAACAAATGATGCAATTCCTAATTCAGTAGTTGGCTTTGGTTCAGGTGTTGGTTGTGGCTTTGGTGTTGGTTGTGGTTCTGGTGTTGGTTGTGGTTCTGGTGTTGGTTGTGGGTCTGGTGTTGGTTGTGGTTCTGGTATTGGTTGTGGTGTATTCAAAACATCATTTACAGTAATTGTAATTGATTGTCTATCAGTTAACGAACCAAGAGTTACAACTATATCAAATGTGTATGATTTTGTTCCCTGTAAATTAGTTGGAGTCCATGAAAACAATCCAGTACTTGAATTGATTTTTGCACCCGCTGGAGGATTTTTGTCCAGACTATACACCATATCATGCAAAGAACTATCAGTTACTTTGACAATAAAAGACAAAAGTTTTCCTTCATCAATTGTTAAGTTTTCTAATTTATTCAGTTTGAGAGTAATTGCAGGCGTAGCTGATGCTTCAGATGATGCTGTACTTGTGCCAACAGAGTTTATTGCAGAAACCTTGTAGGTGTATACAATTCCAGTTGTAAGACCTGTATGAGAATAAGATGTAGTACTTATGGTTGTAAGAGTAGAAT
>DATIFS010000067.1:0-10125 GCA_035455105.1 Nitrosarchaeum sp. | reverse complement strand
TAAAATCAAATTGATTTTACTCTAAATAAATTGAATTTTCACGCCTCTTGCGTCCATTTCTATCCCCAAAATGATAGATGACTCCTTATGGAGTTGAACCCATCATGTTGTGAAAAGAATTATGCATTTAGATATAGCAAGTGATTCTAGTGAGATTAGAAAACTTTGGATTCACTATTTTTTAGGTATGAAGTGATACAAGTGAGTATAGTGAACTACTTTCTTTTTAGAGAAAATTTAATTTTAATATAATGATGACAATGTCAAACTTTTCATCGAACAATAAATCCTCAAGTTAAGAGTATACAAAATAAAATATTTAGTTCGTCGATTTTCGATTGAGGATTCAATTTCTTTATAAACAAAATGGGTGGGCATCTAACTGATTTGACAAAACTCATCCCCGGCATACACAAATTAGTTAGATGCTAGTCATTTTCTTGATTTTCTGTTTGCAGTGCAATACAACGTATACCTACTCATTATATCAAAAGCCATACAAGACAATTCATGCAAGTATTACAACATGCCTTAAAAATCGAAGAAACTGAAAGAAAAGACAGCCTGCTTGAAGTCATATCAGACAAGTATTGTAGAACGATCATAGAATCCACAATGCACAAACCAAAGTCTGCAATGGAGATAACTGCTGAGACTGGCATTCCTATCAGCACCGTATACAGAAGAATCCAAACTCTTCATGACAGCAAGTTGCTTTCAACAACAGGAAACATCAGCATTGATGGAAAAAAATTCTTTTTGTACAAAAGCAAGATCAAAGGAATTCAAAGCACATTCAATGATGGACAAATAGAAGTTGAGATAATTCTCAACAAATAATTCTTTTTTTAATAATCATGCTCATTAAAGTCCGAACCCAAACCAATAGTTACAATGACTGTAGATTCTGTTGTCTGTGTCTTTACATTTTTTTCTGGTAAAAATTCGTGAAATATCTCCTTGAGTAATTGTTCTGTAAATAATGACCAAGTCATCCCCAATTCATGTTGTACAATAAAGTGATGCAGAGATCCTTCTATCCTATGATCTGATTTCATTCCAGATGCGCGCATATAGTCTTCTAGTGTCTCTATGCATCTTTTCAGATCATACTTGCCTTTCATAAACAAGACATTGTCCTTGATGACTGGTTTTAGAATCTCAACTATCATGTTGATGTCGGCACCTTCCAGATTCACACCAAGTGATTTCAGTATCCCTTTAGGAACAGGAATCATTCCTATCTTGTCTCCGAATCGATCCCACTGTACAAACTTTTCAAGAATTTGTCTTACCAAGACGTTTTGCGATATTCCCCTCTGCATCGCTTCAGTCTCTATCTCCTGAATGATTTTTTCAGGAAACCTAAATGTCACTGTCCTTGTTTTTTCCTTTTTTGGAATGTGTTGTTTTCTTGTTACTGTGGAGACATCCATGTAATAGAAAAGTTGTCGTTGATTGTATTAAATATTATCTTCATACTAGATACAGACGTCTGATTTCAGTTCTGAGAATCAGCAAATTCCGTTTATATTTTTAAATCGATTAATGACTTATGGGTAAGTTCTGCAAAAAGTGTGGAAAGATTATGAAAAAGCCTGAACTTAGCCACTGTTCAGATGAATGTCTTTTTGCAGACATAAAAAACAGTCATTCCATAGAACCCAAAGGGGCAGAGTTATGGGACGAAAAGACTGATCCTTGGAAATAATTAGATGATCGTCAGATATTTGCATGCTAGACTCTAACAGTGTAGAAATTCCATTTGAACTTGTATCAAAAATTAAAAAGATGTAAGTTTCAATAATGTGATGAAACCTAAATTAATGATTCCAATCGTATCAGTTATTGCAATCATAGTATTTGTCTTGTTTTTTGGTTTTATCGGTCAAGGTAGCGTAAAACCTGTTCAGGTTTCTCCTTTAGAAAGAATACAATCCACAGTTTCTTTTCAAAATATAGATAATGAAACTGTAATCGTAGGAATAAGTGGAATAAGCGGAGTCAACCCTATCATAATTAGTAGAACAGACTACAATTATTTTCTAACCATTTACAATAACGATACAATTCCTCACATGTTTTTCATTGACGGTTTGAATGCAAATTCAAAGATCATCCAACCAGGCAAAAACGATACAATGGTTATTTATTCACTAAATGAGGGAGAATACGGATATTATGATCGATTTGAAGCAGACAAAAAAATAGGTGATTTTAAAATAGTTAAAGTTGGACTCCTAAATCAATATCCATAAAGCTAATCTATTTTCACTGCTTCGTATTTTGACAAATCAGAATTCCAAACTATTTTGAGATGTGGATCAAGTTCGTAAGTGTCTACAAAGTTCTTTACTGTTTCTTTGTATGTGTCCTCAAGTGTCTTTAGATCAGATATCTTTTCTTGGAGTAATTGATCCTGCGTAGAATCATATTGTTTTCGTATCTGCATGATTTTGGTACTGAGTTCTTCTAATGACATTCCAGGACGTTCACTCTGATCCTTTATTGCCTTTTTCTCATTGGCTTTTGATTGTTCCAGTGCATCAGCATATTTTTGGTCATATGCAATTTTTAGATCTGCCTGTTTTTGTACGAGTTCATCATCAAATTTCTTGAGTTGTGAATTAACCTCCAGGATTTTGACAGATGTATCCTTGTCCTGAATCTTCTCCATGATGTATGATTGTGGGTCATGGATTTCTGCAATTCCTTGCTCTGTCCATGAATCTGCAGTATCTTGCATCACACATGAATACTTGCCAGATTCTAGAACATACACTACTGCAAACCCATCATCACATCTTGTTAGAGGAGTTACTTTATTTGCATCAACTATAGTTGTAGAGTTTCCAGTAATTTCTCCCATTCCGTAGCGTATCCACATTTCTGCAGTAGAAATCGATACACAGACATAGTCATTTGCATGAAAACGGTACACCACAACTGAGCCTTTTCTGCATTCTGTATCAGGAGTGGTCTTTCCTAGTTCGTCCCATGATACTGCATCATTTGGATTTGCTTGTAAATATGCAGGATTTGTCCTGTAATCCTCATAGTATTTTCGTAACTGCTCTCCAGTTACCGGAGTTTCAATAAATTGTCCTTCTTTGTTAAACAGAACTTGTTGATTGTAATATGCCAAGTTATGATTTACATTAAACATGCTGTTTACTTCTATTAGCTCGATTCGTTTTGTTTCTGCTGCGCTAAGATATGCTTGACGAGCTTCGCGTAAAGAACCTCCATTTGCAATGACTTTCTTTAGTGCATTTCGTCCAGCATCAACTTTCATTTGATGAAATTCAAACTGATCCCAAAACACTTGTTGCACTTGAGGTTTTTGTACTGTATTGACAAATCGTGAAAAAGAATTTTTTGGTGAATAGTAATCCCAAAGTGCTTCCCATTCTTTGAGGTCTTGGTTTAGTTTTTCAAGTGCCTCTGCCCTTTTTGCTTCCAATTGCTTTTTAGCTTCAAGTGCATCATAGTTTTTCTCTTCAAGATCTTTTATCCATTGTTTTGTCTGCTCGATTTTTTTCAAGATATCTTGCGCAACTGGATTGTTTGTAAGATCTCCTGACAGAGTAACCTGCTCACTTGTGTCCATATCAGAGGTTTGTGCAAGTACTGCTTGTGATGAAATATAGGGTAAAATTCCAAAACCTACGGTTGCCAAAAGTATGAAGATGTAAAATCTCAACAATTTGGTTCCAAAAACACTAGTTGAAAAGTATTACTACTCTTTTTAGTGTGCAATGCTGTAGGGATAAACTCTACAGTAACTCCACCATTTTGTTTAAAATCAGTTTTCTAGTCAGTATTTCTAAGAAAAACAAATAGAATGAGACTGGAAAATCAAAACAGATTACTTTTTCAAGAGGAGATGTATTTCACGATAAATTTAGAATTTTATTTTTAATTATTATTGAACTTATCATATAAAGTTAGCTTAGGTGAAATTTGTTGCAGTACACTAAATTATTATATCCATTTCAATAATAACCATCATGTCAAAAGAATATTCTGCCATGACAACACGGCAAAGGATGTTTTATTTTATCAGATTTTCAGGATTAGGACTAGTAGTTGGAGTTGCATATATCGATCCTGGAAATTGGGGTACTGATATAGCTGCAGGATCAAAATTTGGTTATTCCCTACTATGGGTAGTAGTGATGAGCAATGTTATTGGAATGTTTATGCAGTATCTTTCTTCAAAGCTTGGAATAATCACAGGTTTTAGTCTGGCAGAAAACTGTAGGGATAATTTATCAAAGTCAAAATCATTCTTTCTTTGGATTACAGCAGAGATTGCAATAATTGCAACAGATTTGGCTGAAGTTGTAGGAGCAGCAATTGCATTTAATTTGTTATTTGGAATTCCATTGATTTATGGAGCTATAATTACAGGATTAGACACTCTGCTCATACTTGCACTTGAACGAGTTGGCATAAGAAAAGTAGAATCCATAATTGTAGGAATGATGGTTCTTATTGCCAGCATATACCTTTTAGAGATTTATCTTGCAAGTCCAGATGCATCCCAAATTGCATATCATGCAATAGTTCCTGAATTACAATCAGGTAGTGTTGTCATCGCAGTGGGAATTTTAGGAGCAACAGTAATGCCTCATGCAATTTTCTTACATTCTGCAATGATGAGAACCAGAAAAAACATGCATCAGATTTTAAAATATCCAAAAAGGATCATAAAATTTGCAACTATAGACACAATATTTGCACTGAGTGTTGCAGGTTTGATAAATGGTGCAATTCTTGTAATGTCAGCTGCAACATTTCATCAAAATAACATGATTATTGATTCAATTGAGGCTGCTTACGAAACGCTTACACCGTTACTTGGTAACGTATCAAGTACAGCATTTGGGATAGCATTGCTTGCATCAGGGTTGGCATCTTCTGTAGTAGCTACGCTTTCAGGTCAGATAATTTTTGAGGGATTTACAAAATTTAAAGCAAAATTATGGCAAAGAAAAATTGTAATTAGGACAATTACTATAATTCCAGCAATAATTGCAATTTATTATGGAGTAAATACTTTGGACATTTTGGTCATTAGTCAAGTAATTCTTAGTTTACAACTTCCATTTACAATAATTCCACTGGTATACTTTACAAGTAAAGAAAAGATAATGGGAAAAGAATATGTGAATAGAACACATACAAAAATTATAGCAATTATTGCCGTATCAATAATAATAGTACTAAACGTTTTACTTTTGAATTACATGTTTGGCTAAGTTCCATAACATTTTAGAAATTATAGCAAAGAACTATGGCAGTACAACTAATTGACCTACCATACTTGGTAGATCATATGTACAGTAATAGGTAAAAGTTCCTACCGTGTCTGCGGTGAAACTAAATGTGGTGTTTTCTCCACCAGCCATATCATAATTCATTTGGTAAGGAGATTCCATGGTAAAAGTATGTCTGTCTTCTGGATTCTCTGCAGGGTTGAAGAAATGAATTGTAACTTTATCGCCTTTGTGAACTGTAATTTCGGTGACTGAATATACTGCAACTGGCACTCCTGCTTTTTCCTCATCTGCGTTTAACTCTTGGGTGAAAATGTAAAACTCATTTTTAGCAAGTCCGGGAGCTCCAACTTCCAGATGTTCATTTTTTTCATGTCCTAATACGTTATCGATTTTAGCATTCATATTAACAAATAAAACTAGTGCGGCCGATGCCATCACTATTGCAACGGCAATCCCCACAACCAATCCAGATGTAACAGCCTTGTTTGCCATATTAGAATATCATCCTCATCATAGTATTAAAATAGATACGGTGATAGTCATTTTTAATAATACTATTTCAGATAAAAATATTGTATTCAGTAATTTTTCAGGTTTACACATCAAACTAATTTCCAACACACCATATGCATGAAGAAAAATTTTTGGATTTTGCATTTTCTAGTGTGTCTGGAGTAAAGTATTGCCTGTCAATGATTTTCATTTCCACAATTTTACATTCTTTTTTCATATTGCCTAAATGATGAACGGTGTTGGTTTGTCTATCACCTAAAAATCCAGCCATACTAATCAAATGATTTTTTCAAATGTGTTTTTTCATGAACTAGTACTCTCTCAAATGTGTCCATCCAACCTTCCCAATGAAATGTACAATCCTTGCAGTTATACTTCATTTTATTTTTCTGCCTTCTCTATTGTCTTTTTTTCAGATTCTTTGAATGCATCTACATCATCAGATGTCTTTTTTTGATTTCGTTGCAATTTTGCAAATAGTTTTTTTAACATACTCAAGTAGGTACTAACTAGGATATAAGGCAAGAATTTTCACAAAATGTGTTTTCTTACGTAGCTGAGTAGTTAATTCAGTCCTTCCTTACGGATATGCAAACTCACACTACTACGTACTTGTATTACCTCAAAGATGCTTATAGAGATCACGTATTTTGGCTAAATATTTGACCGTTTCATTTTTTTGCAATTATAAAATCAACTTTATAGTTCAAAGTTGAGCGTGAATTTATTTTTAGATTCCAAGTCAAATGAGAGGGTTTTTTTGTTTTTGCAGAAATTATGAATCCTAAATCTTCAAGACTTGATCTTAAGGTTAACTCATTAAGGGTTTTTTTGACTGAATGTTTGCCCCTATCAAAATCATATGGATCAGATATTACAAAAATGCCTTTTTGAATTTGTTTGGATATGTGTTCAATCAAGTCTTGTGGCTCTACTAGTTCTAGAACATTTAATGCTAAAATCAAATCAAATTTGGTTTTACCAAAAACATCAGACATTAAATCAGCTACAAAATAATCCAAATTCTCTTTGTATGTTTTTTTTGCAATGCTAATTGCATTAAATGATCTATCAATTCCAAATACATTTTGACTGTGATTTGCAAGAAAACTGGATATTGTTCCAATAGAGCACCCATATTCTAAAACAAGTTTTGACGTAGGTAAGGCACTCAGTTCATTTTTAATGATTGAGTAAAATTTTGATTTTTGACTGCTTTGATATATTTTGCTCCACCTCTCTTCAAGTGTTGTTCTATCATCGGTATGTCGTTTAGAGTTAAGAAGAGAATGTTTAAGGAATTGCTTCATCTTTTCATTAGATGCAAGATGGAATAATTTACCACCCAATGCAACACGTTCTGAGAGATATTTTGAGAGATCATCCCAAAGAATCGGAATTTTTTTAATTATTGGGAAACATAGTTTACATTTCACGCAGGTTAGAAAACCTTCCTCAATTTCTGTTCCATTTTTAAATATCTCAAGTTCTAATTTAGAACCACATCTCACGCACCTTAGGAAATCTAGACTGAATTCATGCATTTTTCTATATCGAGATAATCAATTTAGAACTAATAATTTCTTCTAGTTCTAAAGAGGAATAATGTTAAATGTAGTATTTGGAGATTGCATGCGAATTGGGAGAATTTGAAGAGTTTGCAGAAGCGTTATTTGGACAATTATCTGTCGAAATCAACGAGGAGAGAGAAATTGCCAAATTGGCAGACAGAGCAAAAGATGATCTTTTATTTAAAGTTAAATTTGAGGATTTGGAAAAAATTGCTCAAGAAATTTTCCCAACATTAAAAAATAAAGTTGAAGAGTTTTTAGATATTAAAATTTCCAACGATTTGAAGATGGAATTTCCTGAACTAGTAGAGTTGAAAAAATTAAAAGGTGAAAAAGTATTCTCAGATGAAAAATCAAAAGAATATGTAAGAGAGTTATTTGATGCTGTAGCAAATGAAGATCTGAATAATATTGCAGAGTTGATGAAAAAAGATACTGCAAAGTATCTGGTATATTCAACATATGCAATTCAGTACATCTCTAAAATTTCAACTACATATGGAGATTATCTTGATTCTGTGATTTATCTAAACAGATTTGTACTTTCCAGATATCCTCAAATTATTTTACACAAACAAGGAGAGCCGTATGAATTAAAATTTGCAAATGTTAATTCAGGATATAGAGGTGCAGTGAAAATGACTGTTTTGGAAGAACAGATTCATTCAGCTCAAGAAAAATTACAACAGTTAAACAAAGAAGCAGCGACTCAAGTCAATTTAATTAATGAGGAATTAGCAACGATCATTTTAAAATTAGACAATCAAACTGTAAATGAGCTTTCAGAGTACTTACAACTTCAGGCCGTTCCAGATGATTTCCCATTTGCAAAAAAAGCGAATTTGTTTTTCTTTTTGAATCCTGATCATTTCTTAATTGAGCAGATTGGTCCAGATGTAATGACATTTACACATGTAGAAATTGATCCTAAAATCTCAGAAAAAATCCCTCAATTATTAGACATTTACAAAAAATGGCTAAACCCAATTCAGCATCATCATGCAGCCTTTACTATTATGGAAGGAATGGCGGGTTTTGCCATAGAAAATATCCTCAAGGAGGACAATGATTTTCAAAATTATCTAACTACCTTTATGGGCACAGATTTCTCATCGTATCAGGTTCGAAAAAGTATGGGACGAGACTTTACAAAAATCATTTATGAAAAATTAGGAAAAAAAACATTCAGACAATTAATAGAAACACCGCCTAATACGAGAGAAATAAAAGATCCACAATTATACTTCAATAGAATAAAACAGGGATAATTGCAAGAAAAATTTGATCCCTTAGTTGCAGAATGGCTTTCATTTGCAAAAAACCCAAACTTCAACATAGTTGAAAAGTGTCTTAAATTTGCTCAAATTTTAGAATATCCAGATCTTGACATTGAAGAGTATATTCAAAAAATTGCCATCATTGGAAAATCATTAAAAGAATCAATAAGTGATGTAAAAAATCCCACATATCTGATTTCAATTTTAAATGAACATCTTTTTCAAAATTTAGGTTTTGGCGGAGACGTAGATGATTACTATAATCCAAAAAATAATTTCTTAAATGAGGTAATTGATAAAAAATCTGGACTGCCAATTACAATTTCCATATTATATGTAGAAATTGCAAAATTTGTAGGATTAGAACTTAAGATAATTGGATTTCCAAGTCACATATTAGTAAAATACAATGAAGAGATGATTTTAGATCCTTTCAATCATGGGATGTTGCTAGACGTAGATGATCTTCAAGAAATTTTAGATGAGAATTTTGGAGGAGAATTGGAATTCAAACCAGAATTTTTAGATGAAATAGGACATGAGCAAATTCTTGTTAGACTCGCTAGGAATTTAAAAAATTCGTATGTTCAATCTTTTGTTTATGATAAAGCGCTTAGATGTACAAATATGGTTTTATCCATAGACCCTAATTCGCCAGAAGATATCAGAGATAAGGGGATACTAGAAGAGAGATTATTGCATTCTGATATTGCATTGGAGTATTTGAATAGATATCTAGAGATTAATCCAAATGCAGAAGATGTGGATTTTATTTTAGAATTAATAAGAAGTATAAAAACAAAAAATTAATCAATTATAGAACTAATATCTTGTCCTTTTTTGATCATCGATATTTCATGACGGGCAATCTTGTTTCTTAATGCTCTTTTAAGAATATCAACTTCGCTTCTAAGTAATGCAATCTCATCTTCAAGTTTTGCTACTCTTTCATAGATTGTTTCAGCTTCTGAACTCATGATTATCTATCATAAAAAAATTGTCTTAAAAAGTTATGGGTAAATATTTTGATGGGGTGGTTAGTTTTTTGTAACTATAATTCAAATTCCTGGCGACACTTCTCACATTTTCCCCTTTCTTGACCAGGTGGACCAAGAAGGAATACCTTACCTATTGTTTTACATAACGGGCATAATCCGGTTGTGGCGTTTTTTGGACCAGTTCGTATGATTTTCTGAGTTTTTCTACGTCCCATATACTTACATTGAAAATCGGTCTATTAAGTTTAATTTTTTATCAACGAGTAAAAAGATAGCAAAAAGATCGAATTGAGTATTAATTGTATTCAAAAGCCACATGATTAATCATACATTATAACATGAGAATTAAGAATAATTTTAATTATAAATCTAAATAAATTCAGATTCAAATTAGAACAAGATTATTTTGTAGTAGATCTATTAATTTGTGCAAGTGTTTTTGAGTAAGAATCCATCATAACATGTGCAAAACTTTCAAAAG
>DATIFS010000066.1:0-11209 GCA_035455105.1 Nitrosarchaeum sp. | reverse complement strand
TTTCATAATCCTTAATTGAATAGGATAATTTAGAAAAAACTGAAAGATGATTGATCATTGATAATTGAAATTATTGTAATGTGTGTTCTTACTGAAATAGACCCATTTTATGACTGTAATGAAAAATGGACAATTTATCTTCATGATGATGCTTGGAAGGATGTCAACAATATGGAACTAATGCTTGTGCCACAGGCCTCCCACAATTATTCACATCAGTCTAAATCAACCGCTTTGGTATGATGCATGTGGACATACAACTTTACTCCACGAATTAAACCATCTTAAATATCGAGACGAAAATTACTGTCATTAGATTCTAAACTCTAGGCTAAAGGTAGTTTTCGATACTGTTCAGATAGGTATTCTATATTTGATTCAACAAATTTTTTTCTAAGATGTGAGACTGTTTTTTCAAAGATTTCTAATTTTTGTTCTTTTGTTATCATACTATGATAAGCAGTTCATCATACATAAAGAAGACATACATCCCAAATTCTTTTCGTGACTACATTACTATTATTATGTTAATACATTGATTCCTCATCTTTACAATCTTCACAGGGACAATGCCAGTGACACGCTAGATTCTTGCGTTCTTTCAATGTCTTTTTCTTTCGTGCCATGATTCGCATTTCTTAATACTGCTTATCATATTATTGCCTAATATCTCACAACAAAAAACACAATAATTTTACTCATGCTTTTCATTCATGTGTCTATAGTGATAATAGCACCTCTTATTGCAGAACCAATCCAGTCCACCCAAATATTCTACGTTATCTGACTTGCCACAATATTTGCATTTTATGGTATGCTTCATACTCTTCATATTTTTCATATTGCCCACTCTTCTGCTACTGTTTAATGCCTCTCTCTTTTCTTTCTTTAGTTGAATTAGTGATTGGTTGTCCTCTCTAATTGTTTTTTACGCTCAGAACTAATGAATTGGATGAATTAGGAGTTTGTTCTTTCTTGGGAAAAGAGACAGTTAAAGTATGGAATCTTGTCAAATTTTCTTACTTAAGATTTGTATATGATATAAAAAATCAAAACAATTGTTATTGATATGATTATTGGCAGAGTAAATAAAAACGAGAAAAAAATCAAATTTAATCTCAATCTCACCTGTTCAAAATGTCACAAAAAAGTGCCTGGTGGAATGCAATCTTCTGAAAGCTATTTTGGCTCTGAATCTTTTAAAATTGAAATTGAGAATTTTAAAAAAAATTATCTTTGTGGTATATGTAGAGATAAAAAAAGAATTGTTGAGAAGCAAAAATCCTTTTCTGATTAAATTATGATAAATAACTATTTTTCTCTCTATGACCCATGATTGTAATTTTATTACCATACTGCATGTACTATTTCTTTGAGATTCCTTCTTGGTTTAGGGAATTTATCCTGTTTTGGATACCCTATACATAATATTGATGATGGAATCAGATCTGTGTTAATTACCTTCATTACTTTTTGTTCATCAAACATCCCAATCCATATTGAGCTTAATCCTAAAGCCTGCGCTGCAAGCTGAGAATATGCTGCAGCAAGTGTTGCATCTTGTATCGCAAATTTTTTGAGTATTTCTTCTGGAAAATTCATCTTGACTCTTGATGGGTTTTTGCAAAAAACCAGAACCACTGGGGCATTTACATATGGTTGATTATTGCATGCCTCGATCAATTGCTGTTTTTTCACAGGGCTCTTCACATAAAATATCTCAAATCCCTGAAAATTACCTGCAGTTGGTGCTGTATCTGCAGCTGCTATGATTTTATCTATTTTTACGGTCTCCACTATTCTATCTGTGAATTTTCTAGTTGAACGTCGTTTTGACATCACTGTAAATAAATCAGTATTGATAAATTCGGTTGGAGGGGATTTTAGTATCTGATCTAATAATTGATTTCTGACATTTGTATCTGTATTGCTGTCTTCTTTCGGTTCGTATCCTGAAGGGTATAATTTTTTAGGATTTTCTTTTGAATCCATATTTTTGTATTGATAAATTCTCCTATTAAGCAATTCTTTCTGTTAACTTTTTATTCTTATTAAAAATATACCAGTCTGCATTAGAACTTGTTTTATTTAGTTAATTGATGTAATGCGGAACCACAACTGTTACATTTTTTACTCTCTATGTATTTTTCAATACTCTGATCATCCCATATCAGTGCATTTGTTTTATGACCTTTCTCACATTTTATCTTAAATAACATACTTGTCATAATTGTTTTTTGTTGATTTTTTCTAAACTTAAGGATATTGTTTTGGAGTTAATTATTGACTTTGTCTTGCATTTCCTGCTTCACTGGATTCATCTTGTTTTTTAAATACTCTGTATTCTCCGATTATGGAATTACATTTCTGACATGTATACTGTCCTCTTTCTACAAGGATTAAATTATCAGCCACTTGTTCGTTGGTATTTTCTTCTAGGTGAATTTTTGGTGCACTGTTAAATTCCTCTTCACAATTTTTGCAGTAATGTTTCATCATTTTTTGTTCTTCAAGTTTTCCTACTGGTGCTAAAAATAATTTTCCAACTCCCAAATCTGCTTTTTTTGCTTGTGCTTCAGTTAGGTCTGCCATGATGTAGCCTCCTGACCCCTGAAGTTTAAATTCAGCCATTTCTTTTTTTATCTATTTTGATCTTAAAATACCCTGCTTTTACTAATTTGTTTAAGATTTATTTTTTATTTTTCTTATCTGATAGAGAACTGAAAAACTCAATCCAGAAATAAACAAACCAATACCAAAGAGACTAAGAAAAATCATGTTGACGGCATTACTTTGAGGATTCAAAAATATTGTAATTCCAATTAAAGTGAAAACTATCCCTATGATTAATCCAAAAATACTAGGGCGTTTGAGTTCAACAATCTTAGACATATTACAAGTCATTTTCAATTTTATTTAAAGCCTAATTTAGAATCTTTGAAACTATTTTCTTTGATTGTATTTTTCTGCTTCTTTTTCATAGAAAAATTCTTGTCTTTTCAAATCTTTTTCTGAAATTATCCTGTATTTTCTCATTGGCACTAACCGTGATATTTGTTCATACGTGTTCATGTCTCTAACATCTTCTGCATATGCAATTTGGAGTAATGGCGATTTTTTCTCAATCATCGGCTTTACTTGTTCATATCCTCCGCTCTGAGGCATACCAGTACGATATAGCCCAATATTTTTTACATTTTTTGAAATCTGTGGATCTTGATAGCAGCAAATAGAGTATTCTCCATTTTCTTTTTCTACGATTGTTAATCTTGTGAATTTATCTCTCCAGTCTTCAATATTCTTTGCAATATCTATGGCCTCTTTTTTGTCCTCAAATACCATTGATACTACTAATCTGTCTTTTTCATATGCCCATGAAATTCCATAAAAATTTCCATGCCACTCTATTTCATAGGACATGTATGTCTTTGATCATTTCTCAAATTAACACTTTCGAATTGTTTTGCCTAAACATATTTTTCATATAGATCTCCAATCATTAAATTGATCTTTTCTATCTCATGATCTCCCCAAGAATCTGATTTTATGCGGATGTGTATGTTGTTTTCTTCTAAATTATCGATAATCCTGGGATATATCATACCAATGAAAAATGATTTCTGATCTAAATTCATTTGTTTTGCTCTATGTTGAAAATAGCTTAACCATTCCCGTTTTTCATCTTGAAATGTTTCTAAAATTATGTTCTGAATTTTGGATTCAAGTTCTTTATTCATTGAAAATTATTCTATGAGACTAAAATTAAGGATTTTTATTTAAAAAAACTAGCAGAATCTGTCACATTCACATTTTCTGCTTGTAAACACATTTTTCAGTCTATCTAATTTTGAAAAGGACATTGTAGGTTTTTTGCCAACAATTTTGAATAAAGTTATTCCTGTTGCAGAACTAGTACCTTTGAGTGCCCATGACCCGTTTTTCATTAAATACGGTTTTGGATTTTTCATAGTCACTTTTTTGTGTATTTTGATATCATATGCCTGTATTTCTGACATTGCTCAATGTGTCAAAATTGGTATTACAAAGACGATGTAAATTTTTTCATATCTAAAAGCTCAAAAACTTCTTTTCTCCGTTTTCTCGTATTGTTCTAACTGTGCCTCATCTTTGAACATTAGTTTTATTTTTTAATCTGAATCAAACAAATGTTTAAAATTTTAAAATCTGTGTTTTATATTAGCAGGTCAATAATGAATAGACGCCTTCGATTAGTGGTCTAGGCATGCTATAAACGATCACTATTCCAAGACGTCAATTAAATTTCATTTAGATGGATTTGAAGCGCCTTTTTTATTTCATTTTTATTTAATGCTACTTTGTTATTTCCAATCTTTAGACTATCTGCATCATCCATTGTTGATAATCTATAAAAGAGAAAATCTGATAGTAATTCTAAATTAAAATCATTGATGTTTTTGAGGTTTATTTTCAAATGTTTTTCTTGTATCCCCTTACCTTTAGTTAATCCTCCAGATGGGAAAATTCGAATATCTTCATTTACTCTGTTCTCTGGTTTTTTTCCAAAAATCACATGATCTATGTCGTTACCTCCATGAAAATGAAATATTGTAATGATGAACTCCACTCACTTTTTGTATTTATCTAAAATAAAGACGCTTCTTATTGTTGCTTTTTTAGTAATGCCTCTTCTGGTGTTTTATCTTGGTTAATTTTCCAATGCCAACTGTGGTGTTTTTTCCAATGTTCTTCTAGTTGTAGAGTTGTAGGTTCTTTTCCTAATGGTGTCCCGCATATTTTACACTGTCTCACACATTTTTCTAAATTGTTATAAAATTAAGGATTACTTTTTTATGATGATTTTTATTTTTCTTGATTTTCTGCACTTAATAGAACTAAAAAAAACACAAATTCTCTTAAGATGTTTTTCTGATTTGGAGTTAACGACACTTCTAGCTTTTTAGAAAAATCTAGAGATATTTGATATATTTGTCCAAAATGACTTCCAAGCATAAATGCATTTAATGATTTATCTGGAATGTTATCTACATTATTTTTATACAAATTAATTGCTATGTTTTTAGTCCAAGTGGATTTTAAAATCAAATCCATAGTTAATTTGATTAATCTTTCATCTATTTTTCCTTCAATTGATGTTAAGATTTTACGAATTTCTGCTTTGTTTTGTTTGCTCAGTACTACCATGTTATCTACTGTTAAACTTAGTATGCTATTTAAAATAGAATTCTTTCAATATCTTTTTTGTTCTATGTGAAATTAAGAGTTGTATTAGTATATTCATCTCTTAACCGATGCCAATTGAAGACACAATTTGTATTTTACTCATTTGTAATTTGAACCTGTTTTTTATTCCAATAAGATACGATGTTTATTTTATTTTGATTTTGACTTTTTATTCATTTTAAATTCTTGCGATTTTTGTCTTTTCCTTTGTTGTTCTAAATTCATAATCAAATACGTTTTTCCCGCTTCGCATAATTTCATCTCTCCCGTAAATTGGTCATGTGTTGATTCTAATGTACCATCCATTAACAGTCCGCCAACAATTTCCCATGCTCTATCTTCAGGTATCTCAAATTTGTAAGACAGTGTTGAAACTTTGGTATAATACCCATTTTTTGAATTACGTAAAACAAAATCTCTGATTCTATCTTCAATTGTTTGAGTTTTTGGACTTGATGATCTACTTCCAAATCGTTTAAACGGTTTTCTATTTTCTGACATTGCTTTTTTATGGGTTTGCTGGTATTTTAGGACTTGTAACAAAACCCAAGGCTTTTTGAATCTGGATGATAATGATTACTATGAGTGAAAAGGCAAGAAGAATTGAAGAATTAAGAATGAAAACTGGAAGAAGTAAACGTTGTCTTGATTGTAAACATAATCGATGCATTATTGCCAGTTGTCAATGCAGTTGTCATGCCAAAAGTTAATTGATATCAAAAACCTATTGCCAGATCTAAATGATAATTTTACTGCTTTAATCTGAATGATGTTCAGATGTTGTTCCTTTCATAATCTAATCTCTCAAATTTTTTGTAGATTTGGTAACATGTGCTCAAAAGTATTTTGAATCCATTTTTTTTGCATCTATTATGGTGATTTTATGGCATTTGCAAAAACAATTGGCATGAATCATGTCATGAGTGTTTCTATATTCACATTCTTTAGTATGTTCCATGTGTTTTTTATTTTTAGTTTTTATGCACTTAAAGATTGATACTATTGAAGTCGATCATTGGAACTATTGTTAATTATTAAATAATTATAAAAATAGAATTTGAAATAAAAAAATTATTTCAAATGATTATTTCTTTTTTGAAGCTTTTTTTGCTGCTGTTTTTTTTGCTGCTGCTTTTGCCATGATTATGTGTTGTTTTAGCTAGAATTTGCAATATCCATGTTAATTAATTAGACAAAATGGATACTGATCGGAACATGTTTTTGATTTAATTGTTAAATTTGATTAAACTGTAATTTGGCAATTCATTCTTTTGCATTAATTGAATCTGGGTCGTTGTTTCCAGGAAGATACTTGTCCCCCAATTTTGTCTTCATTTTATCATCAAATTCTTCTTGTAGTCTTGTTAGGTAGATTTCTGCTTCTGTTTCATCATCTGGAATTCCAGTATTTACATTAAAATTGAAACCGGTCGCTAAATGATAAAATTCCTCAAAAAATTCTTTACAATCTATCACATCTGCTTGAGAATCAATTGATACTATCAAACAATTGTGCTCTTCTCTAAATTTTAAACAGATTTCTTCATCAATCACCGTATCTACAATTACCGCCATGAGGTATGGAATTAACCCTTCATCTAGTTTTCTTTGATTGTTTTTAGAACATGTTATCCACAATTCATACCCATCTACAAGATACTCAAATGTGCCAATTAGAATTTCTCGGATATCGCTATTTGGATATGCTAGTTTTGATTTCCATGAAGGTTCTTCTTTATTTTCTGGTTGCACATATACTACATCAAATTTTATTTCTTCATTAATTTGTTCATATTCCCAAACTTGTTTGTTTGTCCACATTGGAGAATATTTTTCAATGAGTATTGCAGTTAACTGATCCAATATTTTGTTTCAATTAAACCATTGTTTATGCTTATCTTACACAGTGTGATTTTCATATTTTTGAATCACATCTCTAGTTTTTGATATTTGATTTAAAAAATGCTAGCGTACATTCTGCAAGTTCTTTATCTGAATGTTTTTTGATAACATGCTTACAATTAGGGCATGTGCCCTTCTCCTCCTCTGTGAAATCCTCGCCTATCTGCTTCATGCAGCATTCCATTAATTCTGCAGTAGAATGTGATTCCATAGATAGTTTACATGTAGGACATTCAGTCATAATTTTTACTCATATGAGAAGTAATGCAGATACAATATAGAGTGAGATATGACAAAATATTTTCATCATTGAATAAAATTAGTTTTTATCAAAAATCACTCTCATTTTAAATTCCAAAGAAAGGTTCTAAGAGATTTCTAATATTTATGCCTGTATTTTTGAATTCTTAGTGATTTTTTTCATTATTTTGCCACATTTCATTTTAATTGGGAATTTTATTATATAATTTAAAAATTATGGTAAATTAGAATAAAAATTGAAAAAATTTGCTGATGTTTTGTTAAAATGTAGTTCTTGTAATCTCAAAGTCCTTTTTGCTTTAATTTATGATGTAGAATGTGATTGGGGGTCACATAATGTAATTCAATGTCCTAATTGTGAAGAATTATTTTCAATTGATCATATGTGCCCTGCATTTTCTAGTATTTTGGATTTAACTGAATTAAACAGTAATCTATTAACTCCAGAAGAAAAATCTAATTACTTATCATCATCACATCCATGCTAAGTAACATGCGTAGATATTTTCTAATTTTTAGATAATTTTGCTAACCTGTTTTGTTATTTTTTAAATAATTCTAATTCTTCTAAAATCTTACCCATGGAATGTTTCCATCTTCTCATAGCATCAATGTCATGTGGTCTATTCTTTTCCAACTCCTCTCTTTGTTTTAGTAACTCTTGATGTCTTTTGTCATCTATTTTTTTGGTCATGGCTTTTCTTTGTATTCTCACATTTGCATAAATTTTACCATGTCATATGTCGTATAATAAGATAAAACCGATAATCAATGATATTATTGAAATTCCCATGGAAATCATAAATTTTAGATTCATGAATTATTTTGTCTAGTCTGAAATTAATAGTTTTTAGATAAAAGCAAGCAAGTTTGGTGTCTTATTGCATCTGTCCCTTTGGGGGATATGATAGACATCAAACATGCAATCATCCTTGCTTTTAGTTTATGTTTCTAATTCTAAAAAATTCTTAAAATGAAATGTGTCTTGTTAACTGATCAAAATGGTCAGAAAAAATGATCTAATTTACATTCATCCATATATGCCTAAACATGCCTACACTTGAAAATTACATTCAATTCAAAGATTTTCTTAGATGTGTTTTTCAAAATAAACACACACTTTCTTTTAATTTACTCTGAGCAAGTGTTTTTGAGTCATCTTGTTTGGCGGCATTCCTACGTTTGCCTAGTCTGACCATGCCCTAGAATTTATGGCCGTCAAACATGATTTTCTTTTAAACCCAAAAACTTTTCAAATCTAAGTTACTGTTATAGTTATTATGATAATTTGTAAGGGTGCACGAAAATTCAATAAATTAGAAAAATGTGATTTTCAATTTAGCGGAAATTGGGGCGATTCTGAACTTGTTGAACATCAAAATCTACATCAATCATTAGAAAATAAAAATTATTCATGGTTAGGATTTGACGTTCCTCGATCTTTTGGAATTTATAGCGAACGTGACGGGAAAAGATTTTGAAATATGATAGAATTTTTCTAAATGCTTAACATCCATATGTAAAATTTGCCTATGAAAAATCAATAATTTTATTCCCATCTAAAGTAAGTCTTATCATGAGTCAATCTAATTCAATTTCTTGGTCAGAGGATAGAGTACTGATTTGGTCTGACTTTAAGGCCGAATCAAATCCAGCATCTTTTGAAGATGCTCACAGTGTTATCAAATACAGGTATACTTGGACTATTAATTCAGAGAGTGTTGGAAATCAAATTAAATTTTTTATTGAAAATATTAATTTAACTACAGAATTTTATCCATTGCTTTCTTGGATAAGACAATTACATGTAACGTCTGACTTATTAAAACATGAACAAGGACATTTTGATCTTGCAGAATTACTACGACCAAAAATTGTCGAACACATTCAGAATATTTTTGACGGAAAAAAATTCTCAACTCGGGGTCAAAATCAAGAACAACAAAAACAATTTGCACGTGAAGACTCTGGTTTAATGATTGCAAATGAAATTGAAAAATGGGAAAAACATCTTTGTGAAAAACAAGAAGAATATGATGAACTGACTAATTTTGGACAGATATTAGAAAAACAACTAGATTATGATAATATGTTTAAAAAATTAAGGAATTCAAAATAATCTGTTTTGTATATTTTATCTGCTGTTTTAATATCATATGTTTTTTTAATTTATTGCTTGATTATTTTATTTTCTGGAATTGATCTAATGTAATTTACAAGACTCCTGTAATATTTTAAATGAAAATCTAAATCGCTAATCTCTGTTTGTTTTAATTTTTCTAGCTCAGGTCCAAAATCACGCTTATCTGATTGAATGTGATTCAATGTATTCTCATTTATTTCAATCATGTGAAACAGGCTGCGTAATACTTCTTCTTTTGTCAATGTTCTATCACATGATCTTTTTAGTAATGTTTCTACCCAATCCATATTTTTTTATTTCAAAAATTGTTATTTCTATTCCTGAATGTATATTTTCTAACCTTTGCTGTAATTTTGTTTAGCATGTTTTAATTTAAGATATGCATCTAGTCTTTTTTTGCTTTTTTCTTTTTATCCATTATCTCTCGATTTCTTTCAATATCTGAGTGAATTTCTACATGATCATACAATGCTTCTTTTGAGTCAAAAATTTGCTCACAATAATAACACTGGTGCATTATTTCATTATGTAGATCTCAAATTAATTACTTTCTCTATATTCACGCCTAACTATAATGGAGACTGTCAAATTTTATTTTTTTAAAAGGTTTGTTCTAGAATTAATGAGTCTCTAATTTTATTTCGGTGTTGCATAATGGTATTTTTCCTGATTCTTTTTTATATTCTTCAATTAATTGAATTTGACGTTCTTTTGGATTGTCTGTAAATTCTCGTTGATATGACTGGGTTTTTTGTTTGCATTCATTTCCTTCAAATTCGGTTTCCACGTATGATGTAAATGTTCTTTCTAAATTATCACTTTCACCTATGTAGATCACATCTTTGTTTCTGTTGTACAAAACATATACGCCTGGAACCGCCTTGACAAATTTTGCACTATCTAGCCACACTCTCATTTTGTCTTCTAATAGTTCCATGCTCACTTATGTTATTACTGGTATTAAACTACATGGATAATCGTGATAATACTAGAACCTCCATACTTTTAATATTAAAGAAAAACAGATTCAATCCTGTCCCTTTTAGAAAAATTTCCAGAGCAGTTTTCTCCACGTGATATACAAAAAGAGATCATATCTGAAATAGAAGAGAAATTACAATCTGGTTACAAGAAAATTATTTTATGTGCTCCAACAGGAGTGGGAAAATCCTTGGTTGGTGCTACCCTTGCAAGATATTTTGATAGTTCGTTTACTATAACTGCATCAAAACACCTTCAAGATCAATACATCAAAGATATTCCATTTCTAAAACCCGTTAAAGGAAAACAGAATTTTCCCTGTCTGAAAATGATGGAATCTGAAAAAGTAGATAATTCAAGAAGAGCTATGAGGTGGGGATTGACATGTGATAAAGGACAGTGTCAAGAAAAAATAAATAAAAATGGAAAGGAGATAATCGAAGTTTGCAAATTTAAGCCAACTATAAAACAAGTTGATGATCATACTCAAGATGCTAACTCTTGTCAATACTATCTTCAAAAATATGATGCCCTCGTTTCAAAACACTCTCTTTGGAATTATCATGCATTTTTTCAAATTATGAAATTTAACAAAAAACTCTTTGAAGATTATCTGAATAGAAAAGTTTCGATATTTGATGAGGCTCATAAAATAGAAGATCAAATAATGCAGTTTATTGGATTTGATATATTTGGTGG
>DATIFS010000065.1:0-17254 GCA_035455105.1 Nitrosarchaeum sp. | reverse complement strand
CGTCAGTGTCTTGGAATTTGTTAAAAGTTTCCTTGACTAGTGGACATTGATCAACATCATCAGGGATGCCATCAGAATCAGCATCTCTAACTGCATTATAGATTATACTATCAGGGCAGCCATCATCATCTTGGAATCCATTACGAGTTTCAGCAGCTGTAGGACATTTATCAATACTATCTGGAATGCCATCATAATCAGCATCACCTAATTTAGCAGCAGATGTACCTGGAGTGTCAGGACATCCGTCCCAATCCAAGTATCCATTAAAGTTTTCAGGTTCAGTAGGACATACGTCTTTTACATCTGGGATACCATCACCGTCAGCATCTGGAGCTTGGTATGGAGTTGTAGTTGCAGTAACTGTATCAGGGCAACCGTCAGTGTCTTGGAATTTGTTAAAAGTTTCTGGATTTAATGGACATGCGTCTATTGCGTCTGGGATGCCATCACCGTCAGAATCAAGTGTAGAAGTAAAGTTATCAGGGCATCCATCTTTATCATCAACACCGTTGAATGTTTCTGGTTGATTTGGACATAGATCTAGATTATCAAAAATTTCATCACCGTCAGAATCAACTAATTCTTTACCTACAGTTGGTGCAATATCGGGGCAACCGTCTTCATCTTGGAATTTGTTATAAGTTTCTCTAACTGTAGGACAATTATCAAGACTGTCTGGAATACCATCATAATCAGCATCATACCATGGTACAAAATTAGATGGACAGCCATCAATTATTCCTTGATAATCTTCTTGAAGATTAGGACAATGATCATTTTCGTTTGGTACACCATCACCGTCAGTGTCTTGCACACCAAAGATATTACTTTGAGATATACCGATAGTTGAAACGATTAAAATCAGAAATCCTAGTATTTGATATTTTTTCATTTTACTATACACCTATGATTCAGGACAGCCATCAATTACACCAAGATAGTCTTCTGGTACCATAGGACATAAATCAGAATCATTAAGAATGCCATCTAAATCATCATCGTGATTATAACGTGCTTGCTCTGGAGCAGTATCAGGACAGCCGTCCCAATCCAAGTATTTATTGTAAGTTTCTTTATACAATGGACACATGTCAACATTATCATTTATTCCATCACCGTCAGTGTCTTTAGTAACATTACCTGTTGGAACAGTATCTGGACAGCCGTCATAGTCCATATATCTATTCCATGTTTCAGGTTTAGTTGGACATAGATCCATAGTATCTGGAACACCATCACCGTCAGAATCGGGTTGAGATACAGTGCTATCTGGACAGCCGTCTTCGTCTTCAAATCCATTATAAGTTTCAGCTACTAGTGGACATTGATCAACAAAATCTGAGATTCCGTCATTATCTGAATCTACTATAAGTGATTGAGAAATTGTATCAGGGCAACCGTCAGTGTCTTGGAATTTATTATAAGTTTCTGGAGATAATGGACATGCGTCTATTGCATCTGGAATTCCATCTCTGTCTGTATCAATAGTAGAGAGAATTTTGTCAGGACATCCATCAGTGTCTAAAATTCCATTGAATGTTTCTGGTTGATTTGGACATGAATCTAGTTTATCTGGAATTCCATCACCGTCAGAATCTGCAGCAGTTTTATCATCTGCTACATAATCAGGACACCCATCTTCATCTTTGAATTGATTGTAAGTTTCTTTAGCAGAAGGACATTGATCAACATTATCTGGAATTCCATCACCGTCAGAATCTAAATTAGTAGAATAAGGTGGAATATCTGGACAGCCGTCTTCGTCTTCATATCCATTATATCTTTCAGGTACTAGTGGACATGAGTCTTTAGCATCTGGAATTCCATCTCTGTCTGCATCTAATTCTGTAGGATTATCAGGACAGCCGTCATTATCCATGTATCTATTCCATGTTTCAGGTTGAGTTGGACACAAATCTAATGAGTCACGAATTCCATCATTATCAGAATCCATTATAGATTCATCAGGACATCCGTCTTCGTCATTATAACCATTAAAAGTTTCAGGATCTACTGGACATTTATCAGATAAATCAGTAATACCATCTCCATCAAAATCAGATGATGATAAACCTGCTACATAATCAGGACAACCATCTTCATCTTGGAATTTGTTATAAGTTTCTGGAGATAATGGACATGCGTCTATTGCATCTGGGATACCATCTCCATCTCTATCAGATGTAGATGTAGTGTCAGGGCAACCGTCATTATCTAAAATTCCATTAAATGTTTCTCGTTGAGTTGGACACAGATCTAGTTTGTCTGGAATTCCATCACCGTCACTGTCTGAAACAGATTTGTTATCTGCAACATAGTCAGGGCAACCGTCAGTGTCTTGGAATTGATTGTAAGTTTCTTTAGCAAAAGGACATTGATCAACATTATCTGGAATACCATCTTGGTCAGAATCTAAATTAGATGAAAAAGGAGACTGCGCAAGTGTTGAAACTTTTGTATCTTGTGAAGCAGTAGCATTTGATTGTACAAAGGAAGAAATTGAATCAGGGCAACCGTCATAGTCAGCATAGTGGTTAAATGTTTCTGGTTGAGTTGGACATGAATCACTTTGATCTGGAATACCGTCACCATCAACATCACTGAGTTGATTAGTTAATGCAGCATCAGGACAACCGTCGGTGTCATCATAACCGTTATAAGTTTCTGGCTGAGTTGGACAAAGATCAAGTGCATCAGGTATACTATCATTATCAGTATCAACAAATGCAGAATTAGTAACACTGTCAGGGCAACCGTCAGCGTCTTGGAATTTGTTAAAAGTTTCTGGATTTAATGGACATGCGTCTATTGCATCTGGGATACCGTCTCTATCAGAATCCCTGTTAGAATTAAAACTGTCAGGGCAACCGTCAGTGTCTAGATAACCGTTATAAGTTTCTGGCTGAGTTGGACAGTTATCAAGGATATCTGCAATACTGTCTCCATCAGAATCAATTATTTTTGTAGTATTAGATCCAGGTAATGTATCAGGGCAACCGTCAGCGTCTTGGAAACCATTGTAATTTTCTCTTAGACTTGGACATTGATCAACATCATCTTGAATTCCATCAAAATCAGAATCATACCATGGTACATAGTTAGAAGGACAGCCATCAATTGTACCTTGATAATCTTCTTGAAGATTAGGACATTTATCAATATCATCAGATACACCATCACGATCTAAATCATCAACGGCAAATGTAGGGGTGATAGAAACTCCTGTAAATATAGCTAAAAGCAAGAATAGTAACCCTAGGGATGTTTTTTTCAAAGCTTAAAATTTATCTCAAAGATCCTGTTATTAAACCTCACTCTGGAATCGTCACAAAATTTGAAAAAATTTAAGAAATATTTTCAAGTCCAATAACGATCTCGAACAATTTAAGTAATCAAAATAGAATTTTGGGATATGAGTTGCTCTGGTGAAATAGTTGATGAAGAGAGACTAATACAGATCAAGCCAGGAATTTCACAGCAATTAAAAAAAGCAAAGTATGGGGTTGCAGATCATTCTACAGTAGAACTTTGTCACTGGACAAAAAAATCATTCAAACATGAGGGAAGTTGTTACAAGCATAAGTTTTATGGAATTTCTACACATCGTTGCATGGAATTTTCTCCAGCAGGAATGCATTGTGAAAATCGTTGTGTGTATTGTTGGAGGCCAATGGAATTTTATGATTCATTAAAAATGGATCCAGAAAAAGTAGCAGAACCAAAAGAAATATTGACTAAACTGATGGAGGAAAGAAAAAAACTGATCATGGGATATTACGGAGATTCTAGAAACGATAAACAAAGACTAGATGAATCATTATTACCAAGTCATTATGCTATTTCACTTTCTGGAGAACCTACAATGTATCCAAAGCTTCCAGAATTAATAAAATATCTAAAGTCTTTAGAAGCAACTAAATCAATTTTTCTTGTAACAAATGGACAAGAACCAGACATGATTCAAAGATTACAAGATGAGGATGCACTACCTACACAGCTGTATTTATCTACAAATGCTGCAGATTATGATTCATTTTTAAAAATTAACAAGCCAAAATATGATGATTCTTGGCAAAGGTGGAATAGAACACTAGAGATGTTAAAAAAACTAGACACTAGAACAGTACTTCGAATTACGCTCATAAGAAATTATAATGATCAAAACGATATGATTCCTGCTTTTGCATCAATGTTAAAACAAGCTAGTCCACATTTTATTGAAATAAAATCATACATGCATATTGGTCGTTCGACTAACAGATTAGAGCATTCAAATATGTTAGAAATGGACGAAGTAAGAAAGTTCAGTGAAGAAGTATCTAAACAAAGTCAGATATTTTCAATTATGGATGAAAGTGTTGTTTCAAGAATTGTCATATTACAAAATAATCAGAGATTCATTGATCGTTGGATTCCAGATTATGTAAATACCAATTAGAAAATTTTTTTAATGCTTTGTATCTATGAGATAATTCATTTTTGTTAGACAGATCTGCAAATGTTTGTTTTGAATTTTTTGGCATAAAAATTGGATCATATCCCCAACCTTGTCCACTTTGTTTTTTAGAAATTGTTCCATCAATTTTTGCTTCAAAAGATTTAGAATTTTTACGATCACAAAAAGAAATAATCGAAACAAATTTTGCTTTTCTATTTTGTTTTAAGAGTTGTAATATTCCTTTGTTACCAATAGTTTTGAAAACAAAAGAAGAGTAAGGTCCTGGAAATCCAGAAAGTGAATCAATGAAAAGTCCGTCATCTTCTACTATTATTGGTTTTTTATATTTTTGAAATGCTTGTAGTGCTTTTTTTGCTGCAATTTCTTTTAGTGATGACGATTGGATTTCTTCAAGTTCATATTTAAAAAACCCAAGATTTATTCCAAAAGAATGTAAGATTTTTTTTGCTTCTTGATATTTATTATAATTTGAAGATACAAAATATAGATCAAATGACTGTGGCATATCTTCCTCTACTTTCAATTTCAGATACTAAGTGTATGATTTTAGCATATTTTGTAGGACCAACCACAGATTTGTAACCAGATAGGAAATTTTTCCAGGCAGATGTCATTATTTTGGCATGAGCACTATTTAGAATTTCTTTGATTAATCTCAAGTCTACTGCATTATCTTCAGATTTGATTGTTTTTTGAGACAAACCAAAATCAATAACGTATACTTTGTTTTTGTACAAGATGAAATTAGATGTAGTCAAGTCACCATGCATAATTCCATTTTTGTGCATAATTCCAACAAGTCTACCAATTTCCTTTGATAATTCAATTATCATTGTATCAGGTAAATCATGAATGGGTTTGCCTGGAATTTCTTGCATTATAATAGAAGATTTTTTTAAATCAACATAGTAAACAAGCGGTGTTGGAATACCAAATGATTTTACTTCTGAAATTGTTTGTGCTTCTTTGATTGTTCGGTGTTTACGAATTTTTGAATCAAGAATTGGATTACGATATTTTTTTGTTTTTCTTATTTTTAGTATAGCAGGTAAATCATCCCATTTTGTGAGATAGATATCAGCTTCTGCACCTTTTTTTATCAATTTCATTAAAATTATAAGCCAATGAATATGATTAAAAGCTAATCATGGAAGAAGGAGAAAAAAGAGTAAAACAGGAAGATTGTAATGAAGACAAGATAGGTGCAGGAATACTTACTTTAACAAATAAAAGATTAGCATTTGATAAGACTCAATCAAGAATGATGGATTTTTCAAAACGTTTTGGAGATACAGTTGTAGATGTTCCATTAAATGATGTAACAAAGGTTTGGAAAGAAGGGAGATTGATAAAAAAAGTATGTTTTACTGCAAAAACAAAAGGGGGAGAAGAGACATACAAATTTGGAGTGTTTAATACAAAAGATTGGTTAAAAAATATTGAAAATACAATAGCAAATAAAGATCAATAATCTATTTTAACTGAATCTAATCGCCAGGATTGTGTAACAAAAGTATTTTCTAAAGAAACACCCTTTTTTACTTGAGACTCTAATAGTCCCGTCCAACATATTTGGCTACCACAATCACCTGCATATTTTTGAGGAGCTACAAAAAATTTGCATGTGTGTCTTTTACAAACATCTTGTAGCATTTCAGATAATCTTTTGTTTGCAGCAACACCGCCTACTACTAGTAGTTCTTTTTTTCCAGTAAAGGACAAAGCTCTTTCTACTACTTCACTAATCATTGCAAATGCAGTTTCCTGTAATGAAAAGCAGGCATCAGCTTTACTTTTTGGTACAATGGATTTTGTTGCAGACAATAATCCAGAAAAAGATACGTCGTTTCCTTTTACAGAATATGGAAGTAGAATGTAATTAGAAGTTGAGGATGCTAAAGATTCAATATTTTTCCCGCATGGAGATGCAAATCCAATTGATCTTCCAAACTGATCTAGTAGTTGACCAAGTGTAATATCCAAAGTTTCTCCAAAAACTCGCCATTGTTTATTTAAAAATGCAAGTAGCATTGTATGTCCTCCAGATACTAAAAGAACTAATGGGTTTTTTGCGCCAGTAAGTAATTTTCCTAATTCAATATGTCCAATTGCATGATTCACAGGATAAATTGGAATGTTGTAATACGATGCCAAAGAACGAGCCACGACTGCTCCAACTCTCAAACAAGGACCAAGTCCAGGTCCTGCAGCATATGATATAATGTCAAGATCTTTGATTGTAATTCCAGACTCTTGAAGACATTCGGATAATACAATTGCACTGTTTTCAACATGATGACGTGATGCCTCTCTTGGATGAATTCCTTCGCCTTCAGGAGGACGATAAATTTTTCTCACATCAGATAGAATTTTTCCTTGCTTTCCATTTTTTTCTAATATAGCACAGGAAAATGTATGAGCTGTACTTTCAACACCTAAACCAATCATATTAACCTCTGCTTAATGTTGAAACAATTTTGATTACATCGCCGCTTTTTAGTTTATGATCACCACCAATTCTTTGTTTTGTTTTACAATCAATTGCATGTAAGAATCCCTTGGCGATATCTGCATGAATCAAACCTGCCAAGTCTTTTGCAGTGGAATCTTGAGGCAATAATTTTGCATCAGGTAAAATGTCACCATTTTTGTTTGTTAACTTTGTTTCATCTTCTACAGGAAAAACAACAATAAGTTTTAACAAATCAAATACAGCTATGTTTAAAATTTTTTGAATTCCAGTAGAATGGATTTTTGAAAGTACAGTGTTTACCAAGTCTAGTGCTTTTTGTTGTTCTGGTAAAATTTCTTTATTTTCCACCATAGAGAATTGCTCATCACCTGATTTGTAATTTATAAGACCAGCTTTTGATGCCTTTCGCAACAATAATTCAGTTTCAGAACTACATGGGATTACAATAGTATCAGTAATTTTTTTAATTATATCAAGATCTTTACAAAGGTCTGCCTTATTAGCAGCAATTAGAATAGGTTTTGTGTTTTTTCTTAGTTCTTTAACAAAAATTTGTATATCAGAATCATTCCATTCTTTTGGATTTTTTGTACTCAGATCTAATTTATGTAATATATTTTGGACATGATAATCTTTGACTCCCAAACCAGTAAATCTTTTTGCTATGCCATCAGTTAGTTTTGTTCTTTTTTGTTCAATTTCTTTAGTAAGTTTATCCCATTCTCTGCGAAGAATATCTACAAACCATTGATCAAATTCATATTGAACAAATTCCACATCTTCAAGAGGATTATGTGTGCCTATTGGAACAGGATGCCCTTGAATATCAGTGGTTCCAGCAATATCAACAACATGAATCAAGACTTCTGCTTGTCTTGCATCGTCAAGAAATTGATTTCCTAAACCTTTTCCTTCATGTGCTCCTGGAACTAATCCTGCAACATCAATTAGCTTAACAGGTATGAAACGAGTTCCATTTACACATAATGGGTTTTGATGTTTGATTCCAAAATGTTTGCATGCACAATCAGCTTTTACATAGGCAACACCGACATTTGGTTGGATTGTAGTGAATGGAAAATTACCTGTTGGAACAGGGGTTTCAGTTGCAGCCGAGAAAAATGTGGACTTGCCGACATTTGCTTTTCCAAGTAAGCCAATTTGCAATACACACAAAAACGCTATTGTACTTATTAGTATTGCAGAAATTGTTTAATTTGGTTCATGTTGATTTTATAATATGTCAATAGTAATTACTGGAAATCCAGGCGTAGGAAAACATACCATAGCAAAAGAGATTTCAAAACGTCTAGAATTACCAATAAGTGACATAAACAGTATTGCAAAAGATGCAGGGCTATTTGAGAAAAATGATGATACAAATGATGTGAATGTATCAGATTTGAAGAAAATAATTAAAGAAAAAATTCATACTTCTACTTTGATTGTAGGACACTTAGCACCATATGTTTTGTCACCAGATCAGATAAAGAAAGTAATCGTCTTACGAAGAGATCCCTATGATTTGATTTCTGTGTATAAAAAAAGACAATACACAGAAGAAAAAACTAGAGAGAATATTGGCAGTGAAATTTTAGGAATCATAGCACATGATGCAGTGAATCAATTTGGAGATAAAGTATTCCAAGTAGATGTCACAGGAAAAAGCATTATGAAAGTTACAGAAAAAGTGTTGAGAATAATTAACGATGAGAGGATAAATGATGAGGTAGATTGGCTTGATTTAGTTACAAAACGCAATGATTTGAAAAAATTTTTTACTTATTGATTAAATAACGCCATAATTGAGTGATATTGACTTGTTTGAGATTTTAAAAAGTGATCTTGCTGGAAGGATTGGAGTAATTCATACTAATCATGGAAAAATTGAAACTCCAGCTTATGTACCAGTTATTCATCCTGTAAAACAAACCATCCCTTCTAAAAAGATCAAAGAGATTGGTTTTGATTTAGTGATTACTAATGCATACATTACAAGAAACAACTATGGTGACGAAGCTGCAAAAAAAGGAATTCACAAAATAATTGATTTTGATGGAGCCATAATGACGGATTCTGGAGGATATCAGGTTTTAGAATATGGGGATGTCAAAGTATTACCCACTGAGATGGCAGAGTTTGAAAAAAAAATTCTCACAGATTTTGCGATTCCGTTGGACAAACCTACAGGTTATGGACTTGCTTGGAAGAAAGCTGAGTCATATGTCAATCATACTCTCAAAGTATCAAAGAAGACGCTTGAAGACAGAGATGATAATGGCCAGATCTGGATTGGTCCAATTCAAGGTGGAGAACATTTTGATCTTGTAGCAAAATCAACAAAAAGTTTAGTCGATATGGGTTTTAAGATGTTGGCTTTGGGAAGTCCAGTAGAGTTCATGGAGTCATATGAATACAAATTGTTAGCACAAATGATAATAGCTGCTAAAAAACAAATGCCACATTCCATTCCATTACATCTTTTTGGAGCAGGGCACCCATTAACAATACCATTTGCAGTTGCCCTTGGTTGTGATACGTTTGATTCTGCATCCTACATGCTATATGCAAAACAAGAAAGATACATCACTGATGATGGCACACGAAATCTTGCAGATATTTCAACATTCCCATGTAATTGTGAAGTATGCTCAAAGTACACACCTGATGAATTACGCCAAATGGAAGGAAATGAAAAAATCAATGAGATCGCATTACATAATCTATATGCAATAAAACTTGAGGTTGACAAAGTAAAACAAGCAATTCATGAGGGGAGGTTATGGGAATATGTATTAAAAAAGGCAAGAGCACATCCAAAACTATTTGAAATGATTAGCGTTTTTACTGAAAATTCTAATTATTTTGAAGTATCTACACCAAAGTTCAAAGAAAAGGCAATTTTTCTTTATGAAAAAGAAGACCAATATCGTCCAGAGATTCAATCATATCATAAAATAGTTAGAAAATTCAAGTCAAAGAAAAAAACTTTGATTATAACCAAAGAATCCAATACAAAGCCAGGATATTTGTCACATGAGTACTCATCACTAAAACGAAAATTCAAAGATCTAGAATCTATGCAAGTTTGTCAATATAGCCCACATTTAGGATTAGTACCACTAGAAATTTCAGATATTTTTCCTGCAGCACATCATGAAAGTTCAAGACTAAATTTTGAACCGAGTGACTTTCCAACATTTGAAAATACATTTACAAAGTTTTTTCAAAACAATCAATTTTCAGAAGTTTATTTTGACAAGACTGATGAGTTTTTGAATTATTTTATGAGGATTCTTCCAAAAGGAATAAAGAAAAAGTCTTTCTGATTAATTAAAAATAAGAAAAAAGTGTGTGCTAAAAGATTCTGCTTATAGTGCAGCGTCTTCTGCCCAACCTTTGATGAAGATACCGTTTTTGTGAAGAGGTACTGGTTGTCCAGCAGTGTAATTCATTGGTCTCATCCAAAAGATTGATTTTGTTGGGCATACACCGATGCATGCACCATCAGAAATACATCTTTCTGGATAAAATACAAATGCTTTACCTCTCTTCCAGCCTTCAACAGGTTTAACTCTAAGGACATCTGGACCAAGAGTTGTACAGATTTCTACACATAGTGCACATCCGATACATCTTTGTTCATCAATGTCTGGAAGTATTGCTATTGGCATTACAATTTGATTAATGATAGGTTCCTATTTAAACCATAATCAAAACTCATAACCCTGTTATGAAATTGATCGGAGTTAGAAACAAAATATTGTGTATGAAGAAAGACTAACGAAATAATAAAAAACAAAAAGATAACGTGTTTACCACGTTTATTTTCTCATTGCATCAATTTGACCAGATGTTACCCAGTCAAGTAATTCAGCTGAAGAAGGATTTAGGTCTGCTCTCTGTTTCATGAGATTGTTAACCCAGATCCAATTAAGTTGGTTAAGAAGTGGTTTGTTTGCTTCGTCGCCTGCTCTTGTTTTAGCAACTACTGCTTGATCTTGTTGTTTTAACCATTCTTGAAAGCTTCTTCCCATGAGGATCGAGTCTTAGCTTACACTAATTAAAGCTTTTGTAGATTCTATTATACGCATAATGATCGGGTTAGTTCTAAGAAGGTTTTAACATAGAGAAAAAGTCAATTTATTTCTTGGAGGTTAAAGTTTTAGGAGCTGCCAATGAAGTTGGGCGTTCGGGTTTTTTGGTAAATTGTGATGGAACAAATCTATTATTAGATTACGGGGTATTGTTTGGAAAACGTGGGTCACCACCAGAGTATCCACTACATGTAAAGCCAAAAGATTTGGATGCCATCATTATCACGCATGCTCACCTTGATCATTCAGGTAATGTACCATCTCTATTTGTGAGTGGCAATACTGATGTCTATGCAACTCCACCAACATTTGATTTAACAAGATTGCTTATAGAAGACATGCTAAAAATTACAAAAGATGCACAGCCATTCGGATTGCCTGAATTAAACAACATGATGCGAAACGCAAAAGAGATAGGATTCAAAGAGAAAGTAACCAAAGGCAATGCAACTTTTGAATTAAGAGAATCAGGACATGTGATTGGAGGAGGTTCTGTGTTAATAGAATCTCAGAAAAAGAGACTTTTCTACACTGGTGATATCAAAACACATGGTTCGAGAATGCTTCGTGAAGCAGATTTGGATGTAGGAGATATTGATCTTTTAATTATAGAGAGTACATACTCACAGACCGAACAAAAACCAAGAAAGGAATCTGAGAAAGAATTAATTGAATTTGCAAACGAAGTCATGGACAGAAAAGGTGTATTATTCATTCCATCTTTTTCAGTTGAACGTTCTCAAGAAATGGCATGCATTTTAAGAAGTTCAAACTTTAAACACAAAATCATAATGGATGGAATGGCACTAAAAGTAAATGAGATTATGTTTAATCATCCAGATTATTTAAGAGACCCAAATGTGTTTGCAGATGCAATTAACGAGGCAGTTGCAGTAAAAGATCATGAAAAAAGAAAACATGCAATTGAGGAACCTTGTGTTGTTATTTCTCCAGCTGGAATGTTGGTAGGTGGAAATGCAACATATTATTTGCAAGAACTTTCATTTAACAGCAATAATGGGATAGCACTAGTTTCATATCAAGGAGAAGGCACTCCTGGGAAGAAATTACTAGATACAGGAAAGGTATCTACAAGAGGAAAAGATCTAAATGTTGCAGCAGAGGTAAAACAATTTGAATTTTCAGGACATGCAGATAGAAATGAGCTTTTTGAAGTGGTTAAAAAAATCAAAGGCAATCCCAAAGTTCTAACTGTACATGGAGATATGGAATCATGTGAAAAATTTGCTCAAGAAATTCATGAAAAATTTGGCTTGGAGGCTCACGCCCCAAGTGTGAATGAAGTGATATCTATCTGAAATGATAGATCATAGTATAATTAACTTAGAAAATACAATTAATAGCGGTCAAGTCTTTCTTTGGAGAAAACAAAAAGAATTTTGGTATGGCATTAATGGTCAAGATGTTTTAAAGATAGATGATTTAGGAAAAATCACATCATATTCAAACCAAAAATATGATTTTTTTAGAAAGAATGACAATATAGAAAAGATAATTGAATCAATTTCAAAAGATAAAACAACCAAAATTGCTGTAAAAAAATATCTTGGGCTTCGATTAGTAAGACAGGATCCGTTCCAATGTTTCATTTCATTTATTGTTTCTTCAAATTCTAACATTCAAAAAATTAAATCAAGTCTCGAAAAGATCTCTATAAAATTTGGAAAAAAAATTCAGTTTGAAAATCAAGAATTTTATCTATTTCCAGAACCAAAAAAAATTGCAGATGCATCTATTCAAGAAATTCAAAATTGTGGTGTTGGATATAGAGCAAAATTCATAATAGATGCAGCAAAAATGGTTGAATCAAAACAAATAGATTTTGACTGTATAAAAAAATTAAATTATCATGATGCAAAAGAGACAATCCTAACTGTTCCAGGAATAGGAAATAAAGTTGCAGATTGTGTTTTATTATTTTCACTTGATAAATTAGAGGCATTTCCATTAGATAGATGGATGATTAGAATTTTAGAAAAATATTATTTAGAAAAATTTGAATTGGTAACAAAAACAATTACAGAAAAACAATACAGTTTACTACATGAAAAAATTGTAAAGTATTTCGGACCTTATGCTGGGTATGCACAACAATTTTTGTTTAAAATGGAAAGAGAAAATTACCAGAAAAAATGGTTGTAAACCCTTAAAATGACAATTAGTTTTCAGATTTTTGGGCTGGTAGCTCAGCTTGGATAGAGTGCTGGACTTCTAATCCAGTGGTCAAGGGATCGAAGCCCTTCCGGCCCGTTTTAACAAAATTATTTATTCTAACTGGAAGATGTGGTTTACGTGAAAGACATTGAATTTAACTTGGAGCCAAATGAGATTCATCCTAATTCTGAAATTAGAGGAACGATAATTGTATCATATCCAGGACGATATGATGGAGTTGTAATTAATACACAGATTTTAGATTCAAATGAGCATATAATTTACAAGTCGTATAATGGGAAAAAAATATCTCAAAATGTTGCAAGATTGTTCATTAACAAAGATATCATGCCTGAAAACAAGGCGGAGTTTACAGCATTGATAGGGTTTGAGCCAAAACAAGTGCATGAAGTAAAATTTCGAGCATCAATTATTGAACAGCATAAGGAAATTGAAAGTAAAATAATATTTGCAAAATATTCTGTCTAGAATCTAGCTTCTGTAATTTCTAGTGTTCCTTTCATCCATGGATGTGGTGAACAATGATATGAAAATTTAATTGGTTCTGTGAATGTGAATTCATATGTTTCTCCAGGTTTTATAACTCCAGGCGAACCAAACTTTCCACTGTATGAATCTGTAAGTGATTCATCATCTGGTGTAACAGTGTGTGCAGTACCATCTTTGTTAGTCCATACAACATGATTATCAATTCCTAATTGTATGTCAACGAGTTTTGGTACAAAGTTATCTTGTTGTTCTTGATTTGCAGAGCCTGGAATCATTTCAATGTTAGTAGATTTAACGGGATGAAGAACTTTTTCATCCACTTGTGGTTTTTGTAAAGATTCTGGAAGATAAAATGAAGTATAATAGACAATTCCTATTGATGCGCCAATAATAATTGCCATGATTCCTATACCATATGCATGACTGGATGTCGGTGCACTCAACGATTTTTTTAGGTTTCTCGAGTTCTTATAAAGCTTTTAGAATTTTTGATAACTAGGGTTTTTTTATATCCGAAGAGCCAAAATCAGGGATTTTATTACTACCAATTCCTAGATCTGCTTGAACTTTAGGAGTTGGAATTTGCTGCACAATTTCTTTTTCTTTTTTGGCATCACCTAAAGATTTTCCTTCTGGAATCTTACCAGCATTTGCAACTGGTTGTAACTCTGTCAATTTTTTTGGTTTGTCTTCATGTATTGGTACGGGTGGTGGTGGAGGTGCGTTCTTTGCTTGATTTAATCCATATCGGTATATATGGAAAAATCCTGCAAACACTATCAAAATAATACCAATAAAGAATAATGAGATATTTTTCATTCCAGTCAAGGCTGCATTATATGCTGCAATGTTTAGAAATACCTGAAATGCCAATAGTCCAACAATTACCCAGTTAATCCATTTTTGAGATAGATTAATTGTCGCAACTTTCTTTGGACCTTTTTCTTTAGCTAGTTTTGCCTTTCTTTCAGATTCTTTTGCAAGTTTAATCATCATGTATGTGAATCCAAATCCTAGTGGAACAAGCAATATCATTGTTGTATAGAGAAATACGGGATCAATTACCAAACGCTGTACCAGAGGAATTGTAGTATCTGATGGAATGTAGAATCCCCAGTATGTCGTAACCATGATTTGAGCAATTCCAGTAATTCCAAATGCTGTAATTATTGGACGATCTTTCCATGAAAATTTCTTGTATCTGTCAATAAATGGAATTAGTAGAAATGACGCAATGAAAAGTCCGGGCCAAAGTACACCTGTGACAAATTTGTCATATTGTGTTCTCAAAAATGCGTAAAGTCCTGTGAGATACCACTCAGGTACAGTAATACCTGGCGGTACTGTTGGTTCAAACTTGAATCCCATATCAATTGGAAATACTCCACCTGTAAGCAAAATTGCACCACCTATTGCCATGACCATTGGTACGTCAAATACCAAGAATCGTGGAAAGTGAACTGCCATTAGTCCAAGCATTACAAGCGGTAAGACAAAGACGTGTTGTGCATAGAATCTCAATACAAAGTCTGAAAATCCACTTCCAAACATTGCATCACGAATAGTAGGTCCAGCTACAGGGATTGAAGTAGTAAGAGATGCTGCAATACTAATTGCAAGTTCTGCTCTCTCACTAAATATAACATCATAACCAGTAAATGCTTCTAAAATTGTAACTGTTCCAAGTATAACTCCAGTAGCCCATAAAATTTCGTTTCTGATTTTATATCTTCCACTAAAGTATTGATAGTACATGTGCAAAATTGCCAAGAGAACCATTGCATTGGAACCGTGATAGTGAATGTTTCTGATGTGAAATCCAAATGGAACATCATTGTTTATGAAGTGTACACTATCCCATGCTCTATCTAACATTGGTTGATAGTAAAACATTAACAAAGCGCCAGAGATTCCAAGTATTACAAATACAACAAATGTAAGCATTCCCAAAAACCCAAACGGACTTACAAATCTTGCAGGAAATGAAAATTTAATTCCAGTAAAAATTGTTCTGTCTAGTCCATCCCAGAGCCAATAGAAAAAGGCGACTGCGCCAGTTCGTCTATGTAACGAAACGGCCATATCCTATTACTCCATTTTTATTCACACCCCAAACTGGTGGATGAATCCATAAAAATCCATCTGCGTCTTCTTCAAAAGTTAGTTGTGCCAATGTATTTGACGGTGCAGCTTGCAATGATGCTGGTCCAGCAAATGCGGTTCCCGTTCTTGCATCATACATACTTCCATGACATGGGCATTCTCCTCTCTTTCGTCCTTCTTCAGGCCAGTATTTCCATAAACACCAAAGATGAAGGCAGACCATACTATATGCCCTGAAAGATGAAATATCTTCTTTGTCTCCTCCAAATTCTTGTGGCAATCTAATGAATTGCCATTTTCTAAATGCTTCAGCATCAAGTGCTTTATCTCCAGTGCTTGGATATGTTATAACTTCAGAATGATTAACAGGAAATGTTTTGACATTAGCTTGAGTGCCATCAGGTAAAATTACTTTAACTTTTTCAAGAACTGCCTGTGAAGGGTTTGGCATATAGTTTCCAAACTGGACAAAAGGAGCAAATGCCAAGCCAGTGCCTGCAGCTCCCATCAATTTTAGAAAATCTCTTCTAGATAATCCGCCAGATTTTTTTGTCCCCTGCTCAGACATTCAAGCTGACGTACTCGCCAAATTGCTTATAAACCTTATTCAATTATTTCTCTGATTTTTGTCTAAGAATTAGAAATAGAACAATTCCGATCGCAGTTCCTATTCCAAGGCCTACAATTAATCCAATTTGAAAAGAATCATTTGAAGATATAATTGTAGAATCACTTGATGTCATAGTTTTAGAATCACTTGATGTTACAGTTTTAGATTCATTGAGATTATCTTGTATTAGAGAATCATTATGAATTGTTGGATTAGAAAGATCATTTTGAAGAATTGTGTTTGTCATGTTATTTGAGATGATTTCTGTTTTATTTAGTTGGTCTACAATTTTTGAAGAAATGTTAGAAAATTTAGCTGCAAGTATTATGGGTTCAGTTGTTGAATTTCCGCCAAATAATGTTGAGTGTGCTAATAGAGTATAGGTTCCTGTTTGGTTAATTGGAACATAGAGTACAGTAGAAGTATTATCTCTGTTTTTTACTGGAAAGAATCCACCACCTTGACTAAAGACAGAGTTACCTAACCAATCAAGTGAAGGCCATCCAAGAAAATGACCAAAGACTCCTGATGGCATATTTGTTTGAATTATTCTTCCTTTAGGATCCACAACAAATACAGATAAGTTTGTGTCATCAGTTTTCCAGGACATTTCTATCGCCGCAGAATTTATGGAGTTATCTTGTACATCAAAATAATATTGTCTCCAATCACCTGCCATGTATCTATTTGCCATATCAAACGCACCTTTTACATAACCATTACCAAAAATTGCATCAGTACTTTGTTTTCCATCAATTAAAACAAATGAATCTTTTTTATCAATTTCTTTTTTTATAACAAAAGATACAGGTACATTTACTGTG
>DATIFS010000064.1:0-43620 GCA_035455105.1 Nitrosarchaeum sp. | reverse complement strand
ATTCTCGTTAAAACTCCTGTAATTAATAATACCCCAGAAATTATTTCTGCAAGTGCAATTGGAATCTGCATCTCTGCAGGTAATCCAATGTTTCCTAACATGCTTACAAAACCTTGTCCAAATTTACCTGATCCTTGAACTATGAAAATAACTCCGATAGATGCTCTTATTCCCCAATTTGTAATATCATTTAAAATTTTATTATGAATGCTGGATTCAGTCAACAAAAAGTTTCATTTTTTACTGTATAAAATATTTTATCTGGTTTTTGTATCTTAAAGGAGAAAGCCCTTTATTATGCTCCGAACCCATTTCAGTTATGTCAATGTATATGCCAGGCGCAACGGCTGTCGGAATTACTTTTAATGGTGGAATTGTTCTTGCAAGTGAAAAAAGGATCGCATTTGGTAATTTTCTAGTGAGCAAATCTTCAAAAAAGACATTTTCAATCACCGCTAAAGTAGGAGCAGCGTGCGCTGGTCTTGTAGCTGACATGCAAATCTTAACATTACAAATTGCTGCACTTGCAAAAATCAGAAAAATGGAACTCAAAAGAGACGTTCCACCAAATACTGTAGCTAAAATGATGTCAAATATGATGTATGAGAGAAGATACTTCCCATTACTAACTCAAGTCATTGTTGGTGGTATTGTTGAAAAACCAATCTTGTATACTCTTGATCCTCTAGGATCTGTCCTTCCAGATGATTATGCTGCAGTTGGCACCGGAGCTGAAATGGCATTAGGTGTTTTGGATCCTCAATTCAAGCCAAATATGACTCAAGAAGAAGCAATAGATTTGGCAAAAAGAGCTGTCCGTTCTGCCGCTTTGAGAGATTCTGCAAGTGGTGATGGTCTTGATATTCTTGTAATTACAAAAGATGGTACCAAAGAATTTACAGAAAAAATTTAGTTATTTGTAAATCATCTGTTTTAATATTGTATTAAATTGTTTATGCCCATTCAAAATCTTTTAATCATGAATTGTTTTTCCAATTTCCCAAAACTTGTCTGAAATATAATGCATATTTTTTATTACTTCTCCTTTTTCAATATTTTTTAATTCCGAACTTGAAATAAGTGATTTTCCAACTGCAAGAAATTTGTGCTGTGATTCTTCAATTATACACACCACTTTCTCTTTTTCAAATTCACTGTGGCTTTTAATTCCAGGTCTCATCACATTAGCTCCTTTACACATGAATTTCACTGCTCCCATATCTACAGTTACATGAGGAAATCTTTCAAGCATTTGTGTCTCTGACAAAAATGGTAAATACTCGTCATTAATTTTTAAAATCTTAATTCCAGACCCTGTAATTATCTGTGCTTCATCTGAAATTTGGTGTACTTTGAGATTTTTTATTTTTGGAAATTCCATTCCCCATCTCTCTGAGACTGTTTTTAGAAGAGTTACAGTTTCACTTTTTGATATTAGATTGGATTTCAACTTTTTACTATCTCTTGTCTGATGTCTAACAAGTCTCTGAGAATGGAACTTGCTGTTTCCATTCCTCCCGCACCTTTTCCAATGATAGTCTGAGTACCTGAATGTTCTGATGTAAATGCAATTGCATTTAATGTTCCATTAACGCATAATGGATCATCTATGGACACTTCTTTTGGTTCTACTATGAGTTCTTTGTTACATGACGCAATTAATTTTATGGCGCAATTATTTTTCTTTGCTCTTTTTATGTCGTCACTAGTCACTTTACGAATTCCATTGCAATTGATATCTGGCATTGTTACTTTCATATCCATAACCCAATTTGCCAGAATCACTAATTTCGCTGCTGCATCTAATCCGTCTAAATCTAAGGATTCATCTGCTTCTACATACCCTTTATCTTTAGCATCCTTTAACGCAGTTTCAAAAGAGAGCCCATTTGCCATATTTGTTAAAATATAATTTGTTGTTCCATTTAGAATTCCTGAAAAGGATGTAATTCTTTCACCCCTTAGGCTATTTTTTGCATAATCTAAAATTGGAGTTCCTCCTCCAACTGTTCCACTAAATTTGAAAATGACTTGATTATATGTCGCTAATTCCATTAATGATGGAAATGCCAATGCTAACGGTCCTTTGTTTACCGATATGACGTGCATTCTTCTTTTCATTGCAGTAATTATGTGAGACATTCCAGGTTCTGCATCTTTGTAGTTACTAGCTGTAGTTTCAATTACTACATCTGCTTCTAGGTTTTTGATCATGTCTATTCCATGTACACTGTTTTTTGTATCTGCATAATTTTTTACAGTTCCAAACTTTTTCTTTACTTCTATCAGCCTTTCTAAATCTAAACCTGTTTTTTCTATTGCACTTCCTTTACTGTCAAAGACACCCACAACTCTTGGCTTCAGTCCGTATTTTGCATAAAGATCTTCTGATCTTGAATTAAATAATTTAACCAAGCTTTGAGCAACAACGCCAAAACCACAAAGTATGATTCTCAACTTTTTTCTTTCCCTTTTGTTTTACTTTTTTGATTCATTTCTTTGATTTTCTTATCAATGTGTGTGTTTTATTAATAATTTTTGAATGTTCTTGAGATTGCTTTCTGTGCTCAAACATAATTTGTATGTTTATCACCACTATTCATCATTTTTGTCAAGTTCAAGTGAAATTGAGTTGATGCAGTACCTAAGATTAGTCGGTTTTGGTCCGTCATCAAAAACATGCCCTAAATGTGCCCCACATCTCTTACAGTTCACTTCGGTGCGTATCATTCCATAGGTATTGTCTGATATGTATTCTATTTTTTCATCTGAGAGTGGTTTCCAAAAACTTGGCCACCCTGAGCCTGAATCATATTTTGTATCTGATTTGAATAACTCCTCTCCACAACAACTACACTTGTAAGTGCCTTTGTCTTTGTTATTGTAATATTTTCCAGTAAATGGTGGCTCTGTACCTTTGTTGATGCATACTTCAAATTGTTCTGGAGTTAATGTTTCCTTCCATTCTTTGGTGGTTTTTACAATCTTATCTGTCATGATTTTATCATTCTTTGATTGTATTAGAATATTTTCTATTTTTTAATGTTCTTTCTTTTCTCTTCTGTTCTTTTTTCTGATTCAAATCTTTCTAAATCATATTCTTTTAAATCTACAAATTTCATTATTTTGCTTAAGTTTGGATGAATTTTGTTGATCTCATTGAACATTTGTTGTGCTACTCTTCTATAATCAATATGTCCTTGTGGAACTGTTCTTAATTCAATTAAATGGCATGCTTCTCGAAGATTGAATTTCATAAAATATGGATAGTTATATGCAAAATTTACAACATACTGTGCTTGTTCTGGATGTTTTGTTCTTATTTTATCAAATGTTTGTTTTGTATTTTTCATACATTCTTGATATTCTTTTTCAATTCCTAATACTCTGATTTCATTTGGAGTATTATATCCATGATCTGTGGTAAGTAACTGTCTTTCCAATGTTAGCGCTCTGTGTCTGTGAAAGTCTCTAAACATTCCAAAATTATTAAGCAAATCAAATGTGTAGTATACATTCTCAAAAGCTCTTGATGGTCTATGACGTCTGTTTTTACGCAAGCTTGCAAATGTATTGATTATTCTTTTTTTATCCTCACTAGATAATTTACTTACTTGATGCATTATGTTGTAATATGATGTGCTTGGAGATTGCTCATAAATTATACTTGTAATGATTTTATCTATTGCTGTTTTTTCTGATTCATAATCTACTAATTGTGTTATTGTACCTGAAATTACTTTTGGTTTGATCCTTTTTACTATTTTTTTTGATGTCATTTTAATCTGTTTTAGATAATCTTGGAATGCTTTTCCATATTTGTCATCTGCTCTTCGGACAAAAGCTTTGATGGTGGTGTCAAGCTCTTTTTTGATTTTTGAGGCTAAATCTTGCTCTTCATCAAGATCTGATGATGCTAATATTGTGAGAAGATACTCAAATGCACGTCCATTTCCCGTGATTCCGACATTAGTTAATGTTGATGCCGGTAAAAGCCCACGTAAAATATCCAAAGATTTTGCTTTTGTAGATCCATTGTAAATTATATTTGCAGATTTAATATCCTCCTCTTCTTTTAGTTTGGAAAATGATTTTTCTTTTCCATCTTTAGAGTCTTTAAAAGTATATTTTTCAATTGGGTATTTTTCTCGAATATGTTTTATCATTGGTTCTATGTTTTTTGAATACACGTCAAATGAATAATTACATGCATCTACATACAAATCACTAAAATTTGATTTCATTAACACTGGTTCTCTGTAAAATCTATATTGCCCATTTATTTTTTTATTCCATGCTACATATCTTGATGATTTTTCTAAATACGATAATCCTATTCTTCGATCTTCAATTTTTTTAACTGCTATGTTTGATAGTCCCTCAATTGCAATTTGAGCTTCTCCTAATTCTGCAACTGAATCATCTCCGTATTCTAACAGTACTCGATTGTAAAATTCTTCGCCTCTGTTTTTATTGTGTAAAAATTCATCTAGAAATATTCTTCGCATACTTTTGTCTGTTCTACTATATCGTGACATTAATGCACCACGATCAACTTGTCTTGGTGTGATTATTGCAAATACTGTATCATCTACATTTGAAAAATGATTAGCAAGTAATTTTTTTTCTTTAACTGAAAATTCTGACAATACGGTTGTCAGGTTTTCCAATTATTAATAGTCTATTTCTTTTTTCCAATTTGTATTAGATCGGGGGCCTGATTTTTTTCCATTCCTTTTGTCTGCCATCGTAACAATACCTCTTTGAATGCATTTGCATCGGCTTCATTTTCTGTATACATCAATGCCGTAATCCATCTCCCTTTTCCTGCTTTTCCTCCCACCGAATTCATCCAAAAATTACTTGGCAAGGTTTCCAAAACTTTGTTATTTGGATCATTAGTAATATCGATCCATCTTTTTGCTACAAAATTTAAAATATGTTCTAATTCTTCTTTCTGAATCATACTATGTGTTATTTGTTGTTAAATTTTAAAATAACTCTTAGTGCTATGTATGGTGCCTACTCAGGCATAAATTAGTCGTTATTTTTGTAACTGAAAAATTTCTACGATCCTCTTTTCTTAGTATTTCTTATGAAGCACGAATTAGTTTGGGTATTTTATGTAAGAACCATCTATATGTCAAAAAGATGATCCAAAACATCCAAGCATTTCTGTATCTTTGTATTGCTAAAAGAAATTTCTAAATCCAAATTTCACTGATTTAGTTCATTTAATCAACTATGTTTCAAGGTTGGTTTATAATTTCCTACACATAAAATTGATCAATTTGCCAATAGAATCCGGAGTGATCACAACAGAGCTTTGGGTTTTGTTTTTTGTGATTTTATCAGTAACTATCGCCATCGATCTTGGTCTATTTCATAAAATCAAAAGAAAACTAAACAAAACACAACAATCTGAAACAGAACATGTGCTGTCTAGTAAAGAAGCACTTGGTTGGACAATCACTTGGATCTCTCTTGCAGGCGTGTTTGCATATGTGATCTTAATTTCGTTGGGACATGACAAGATGATAGAATTTGTTACCGGATATGCACTTGAAAAATCTCTTAGTGTTGATAACATGTTTGTATTTTTATTAGTTTTTACCACTTTGGGAATTCCTCATAAATATCAACACCGTGTTCTTTCATTTGGAATCTTAAGTGCAATTGTAATGAGGATAGCATTAATTCTTGTAGGTGTTTCCTTACTTGATAACTTTCATTGGATGATCTACATTTTTGGTGGGTTACTTTGGTACACTTCAATTAGAATGATAATTCAAAAAGAAGAAAAGAAAATTGAGTTAGAAAAAAACATTGCAGTTAAAATCCTAAGAAAATTTCTACCAGTGAATCTTGCTCTGGTAGGAAATAAGTTCATTGTATCAGTCAACGGAATAATGCATGCCACCCCACTTCTAGTTGCACTAGCAATTATTGAGTTAACTGATTTGGTATTTGCAATGGACTCTATTCCAGCCGTCTTAGCAATTACTCGAGATCCATTCATAGTAATCACTTCAAATGTGTTTGCGATTTTAGGTTTGAGGGCATTGTATTTTCTAATTGCTGGAATGTTAGAAAGATTCCGTTATCTCAAGCCTGGATTAATTGTATTACTGATATTTATTGGAACAAAGATGATTATCTCCGAATACTATGAAATTCCAACTGTTACTTCGTTGATTGTCGTGTTTGGAATCCTGTCTGTTGTTATTGCAGCTTCTTTATTAAAAAAACCTCATACTAAATCTGATTAAATCACTTGCTTCTAAATGCCAGTATGAAGCATATTCCACCACATATTACTCCAAATGCAAGTATTGCGATAAATCCCCCAATTGGCTCTATGAACGAATCCATTATTGCGGGATATTTTGGACCTAACTTTCCCTCTGTGAAAATTGTAGTTAATCCAGTTCCTGCTAATCCTGCAAATGCCATTGTAATCATTGATCCTGCACCACCTACATTCATTCCAACTAAATGAATAGTTGCAAAAATGTTTGATGTTTTTGAAAATTTCTTTTTTAGTGTAATTTCAAGATGACTATAAAATAATGCAGATATAGCTACTGCAAGTACTACGATCAAATAAAATATAATCCCCAAAAAGAACCATTTTGCGGTTCCTTCAAAAGATAATGACAAATATTGTATGATGTTGACTTGAGTGTATGCCATTTGCATTCCTACAATAACTATTGACATTGCAGTTATCACTCCGCCTTGAAGAATAGCTGCAATTATGAACCTGTTTGCCCATTTACTTCCAACTTCATCCATACTCTAAGTTAATTGTACTATCCTAAGTACATTTTAAATTTTAATAATCTGCCAAATTGTTAATTTTTAATAACAATTTTTATTTTCTAGGATTTGCCAAATATTTTTCTATGTGATTTTATCCAATGATGAAATTTTTATCATTAAATAATTTATTTGAAATTTTATATTACAATTTTAACTTATTGGTGATATTTAATTTTCTTCTATAGTTTTCAAAAAATCATTTATGATCTATTTTGGTTAAATAATTTTTAATTTTCATAAATTTGTCTTTTAATATCTAATACATGATCATTAAAAATTTCTATTCCCTCATCAAATAATTCCATTGTATTTTCAACTGTATTGGGTTGACTCTCATCTATTCTTTTATTTGTCAGGTATTGTCCAGAATCATGAATGTATTTCTCAAAAACCATTCCAAAAATGCATTCATGCATATTCTTAATTTCCCATTTTTCCTTTGCTGAATTTATTAAATTAAAGTATTTTGGAATTTGACTGGTTGCAATTTTGAGCAAATTTTCTAATTCTATTTTATCTTCTGTTTTAAGTCTCATGATTTGTAATTCATCTTATTTTGTCTCAAATTAAGAGTTTTGATTGAGTAATTTCTATGACTTTTCTGAGGCTGGATATTTTTTTTGAAATTATTTTCACAAAATGTCTGTCAAAATAATCTTACCAAAACAAGTAACCTTTCTCACACTTTGCCGGTTATACAAATCTCTTAACCTTAATCCATGACACATGACGATATCGACATAATCGGTAAAAACGTCAAAGACATGTACGGAACATTCATGGGTAAAGTCATTGGAACTATAACTGACATTGATGGAAGCATCCAATCAGTTGGCGTTGACTGCGGTTCTCAAGGATTACAGCAAATCCAATATGAGCAACTAGTGGTTCAAGCCAATGTTGTTATATTTATTCCAAAATGGAGACTAGACTCTCAAAGACTTCTTCGCGAAAAACAACTGACTCTACGTCGTCTTAAGGCCTTGATTGATATTGTTTCTGAAAATGATGACATGAAAGAAGATGCAGAAATAATTCATGAGAAATACAAGTCAAAACTTGTGACATTGGATGAAGCAGAAAAACAAATCAAAACAAAACTTGATGCACGATTAGCTGAGTTAGATGAACAATTGAAGTCTACAAAGATGCTGCTATTTGATGCAAAGGTACAATACAAGAGCAATGAAATCTCTGATACCACATTTGAGACAGTGAAGACATGTTCTGCAGAACTAATTGAGCATGTAACTCACGAAACCGCAGAAATCTCAAACGTTAAGAGAAGAATTGCAGAACTCGATGCAGAAGTAGAAACAATAACAGCTCCTCCACAAAAACACATCCAGGAATCAGCCGTTTCATATCTGGGCAATTCTGAACAAGAACAATTAGTTCAGAGCATACTTCCAGAGGCACCAACAGATCCAGTCCATTATTCAGAAGCATCCATTGCTAATGAATCCGAATCAAAATTTCCAACGCCACCCAAACAGGTGAAAACAGAAACATCTCACAAAGACGACTGGCTTACCCGAATGGAAGCACAATAATTTTTTTAAATTATTTTTTCTTTAACATTTACAAGTCTGTACCTATACAAAAATTTCATGTCAGACGTTACCATCGGTCTTGGAAATAACGATAATACTACTAGACGCGAAGCTGATTTTGATTTTATTTCATTTTGGGGAAATCAGGCAAAAAACCTTACATGGTTTTCAACTTGGGAAAAAACACTTGACTGGAATCCTCCTTTTGCAAAGTGGTTTGTAAAAGGTACAATTAATGCTTCATTCAACACTTTGGATATTCATCAGAAAACCAAGTCTGACAAGCCTGCTATTTTATGGGAGGGGGAAAACGGAGAATCTAGAATTCTAACTTACAAAGATATGTGGATCCAAGTCCAAAAACTTGCAAATGCTCTCAAATCTCTTGGAGTTAAGAAAGGTGACCGGGTAACTATCTATCTTCCACTGATTCCTGAACTGCCAATATCGATGCTTGCATGTGCTAGAATTGGAGCAACACATACTGTGATATTTTCTGGATTTAGTGCAACCGCAATTAAAGACAGAATCGTTGATTCCAAATCAAAAATTGTAATAACTTCAGATGGTGGATATCGAAGAGGCAAGATAATTAATCTCAAAGAGATAATTGACGAGTCTATAAAAGATTTAGATTTTGTTAAAAATGTAGTTGTTGTAGAGAGAACAAAAACTAAAATCAATCTATTTTCAAAAGATGTTCTCTGGAATGAATTAATACGTGATGTCTCAGCTGTATGTGTTGCAGAAGAACTAGATAGCTCTCATCCTCTTTTCATTTTGTATACTTCTGGAACTACTGGAAAACCAAAAGGTGTGCTACATGGAACTGGAGGTTATCTCACACATTTGTATTCTACATTCAAGTGGGCATTTGACATAAAGGATTCAGATGTTTATTTTTGTACAGCTGATATTGGATGGGTTACAGGTCACAGCTATGTAGTTTATGGTCCGTTGTTACATGGTACAACTGAAGTAATGTATGAAGGTGCACCTGATTTTCCTGATGCATCACGAATGTGGGAAATTATTCAAAAATACCGTGTTACCATTTTTTACACTACTCCAACTGCATTACGAATGTTTATGAAATTTGGAAACGAACTTCCAAATTCTTTTGATCTTTCAACTTTACGATTATTGGGAAGTGTAGGGGAACCAATTAATCCAGAAGTATGGAAATGGTATTTTAAAATAATTGGAAAAGAAAGGTGTCCAATAATTGATACTTGGTGGCAAACTGAAACTGGCGGTATGATGATATCTGCTTTACCTGGCTTAGAAACAATTCCTTTAAAACCAGGGTCTGGAACTTTACCTATCCCAGGATTGAATATCTCTGTTGTAGATGAATTTGGAAATGATCTACCTCCAAACACTAAAGGTTATTTGGTGATCAAAAATCAGTGGCCTGGGATGCTCTTGACTCTATGGGGCGATGATCAGAAATATCGAGATATATACTGGTCAAAATACAAAAATTGTTACTATCCTGGTGATTTTGCTCAAAAAGATACAGATGGATATTTTTGGTTATTGGGAAGAGCTGATGATGTACTCAAAGTAGCAGGACATAGAATTGGAACTGCTGAACTTGAAAGCTGTATTGTTTCTCACCCTGACGTGGCAGAATCTGCTGTATGTGGAATTCCAGATGAACTTAAAGGTGAGGTTATAATTGCATTTGTAGTTTTAAAACAAAATGCATCCACTGATATTAAAATTCTGGAAAAAACACTTGTTGAAAAAATAAGATCTGATATTGGTGCAATAGCCACGCCAAAACAAATCTATTTTGTAACAAAATTACCAAAAACTCGCAGTGGTAAAATTATGCGTCGATTATTAAAAGCAATATCTTCTAATGAAATCATTGGTGATGTTAGTACACTGGAAGATGGTGCAGCCGTGTCTGAAATCCAATCCGCGTTTGATGAGATACAAAAATCGATCCAACAAAAATCTGGTTTTTAATTTCTATTTAATTTTTGCTTTTTAATTTTTTTAAATCTATTGTAAGTAACATATCGAACATTTTTTTTAACCCATTATATTCTGACTTTAAATTTTCATCAAATTTGTTGTATTCTGTATTTTTAATTTCATCTAGTTTGTTTTTTGCATCTCTGAAAAAATCTTTAAACTTTTCAATTTTTTCATCACTCATTTCTGTAAGATCAAAAATCACCGTATTACTTCCAAGCAAATTTTTCTTCTCGTCATAAAGGCTAGTTGCCTGTAATATCCCTGGAAATGTACTGCCATCTTGTTTTTTAAACGTGATTTTTCTATCTGTCACATTGCCTGTTTCAAACCATGCTTTTAGTGAATCATTCATGACTTCCCATGATTCTTTTGGCACATGTTCAAATATTGATTTGCCTAATATCTCTGATTTTGCGTATCCCAATTTATTAGCATAAGTTGAATTACAATCAAGAATAATCCCTATAGAGTTTATTCTTCTCCACATTACTGGTGCATCTTTGAGAATTTTTCTTGCTTCTGTTTGTTGCATTTTTTATTTTATCTTTGACTAGTTATTAAATTGAAATCTTACTAAAACCACTGATCTAAATTGTGACTTTTTTTCTCAAGCGCTTTTTTAAGTCGATTCAATGAAGATTGAATTCTGTCTTCCGAAAAACTCCTTTCTTTTACTAGATAATTTATCATTCCTTCGTAATCTACATCGCCAAATACTATCTCATCTACATCTGCTACAATTGGCTCGAGAAATATTTTCCGTATTTGTTCATAATCAATTTCGTGCAACTGTTCTTGAATTTGTGGTATGTCTTCTAATCGTGAATGCTGTTTTATCATTTTTAATGCAGTTTTTGGTCCAATTCTATCGAAACCATTTGGATTAAAATCTGTCCCAATCAAGATCCCAATGTCCACAAGTTGCTCTCTTGTAACTTCCAAAGAATCTAGTGTTTTTTGTGTTTCAATTATTTCTGGTTCTATTTCCACATATGTATTTCTGTTAGGAATTTTTCTTCTTCCACTATTTGTAAAATTTCTTATCAGTCTTTTTGCTCCACATAATATTGAATCAAAATCTTGGCTGGCAGATGCATAGGCTTGTCCTGTGTTTGTAAGATGAGCTGCCATTGCCTCTCCTTCAGAGGGTGCATCGATAAATGGAATTCCAAAATATGTTAGAATTTGTTTTGAATCTTTTACCATCCCATCTTTCATACTAGTTGTTTGTTGCGCAAATTTCCTCGCATCTTCCATATTTCCTTCTGCAATTGCTTTTTCATATTTTACAGTAGCATCTTTTTTAATTTGTTTTCTTCTTTCAATTTCTGCAGTTTTTAATGATGGAGGTTTTCCATCAAATACGTATACTGGTTTTATCCCTAATGATAAGAAATTGATATTTCTATAAAGTAATCCACTAAGATGACTGGTAATTCTACCTTCAGAGTCTGATAATTGTAATCCGTCCGGGCCTCGTATACTTGCTAGGAATTGATAAATCGCATTATAGGCATCAATCGCAATAACTTTGGATGAAAATGCTTCTAACGTTGTCTTTTCTCTAACTACTAACTCTTTTAGATTTAGTCCCATTGAATGAAGTTATTTTTAATGCTATTTTGTGTTTATCGTTTATGAATTAGTACAAATACCTGTTTTTGTTAATATTTTTACATATTATGAAAAGTTGGTTATTTTGGGCTGGTGTGAGTTTTATTGTGGGTGGTGTGGTGAGCCTTGCACTGACTCTTGGCGCAACAGAGCAACTTAGTCCTTCTGAAGATTTGTCTGGTTATGCTATAGGGTGGATTCTTGTAGGTGTTGTTTTAATTGGAATTGGATTTATAAAAAAGAAAAACCCAATCGAAAATGAATAATCTGAATTTACCTACAAGTTTAAAAGAAAAAATATATCAAATAAAGCCAAATTTTCAAAATGATTTTTTTAAAATTGTTTCGTACTTTCCATTATCTGAAGTTGAAAAACAAACAATTATCAGTTTAATGAGTGATTCAAAGTCTTTTGATGGGTTTTATTCTATATTTTCTGATCATATATCAGAAAAAGAATGGAATGAATCTAAATCTCAAATAATCAAGCGCTTTCAAGATGAATTATTTGATATAGATTAACTTACTCTCTTTTTTTATTTTGACTTCTGATTTGCTTTATTATGTGGATACTTCTAAGATTTCTTGCCAGGTTAGCCAAGTGGTACGGCGGCCGTCTCGAAAACGGCTACGCGTAAGCGTGCAGGGGCTCGAATCCCTTACCTGGCGTACTTAACTTCATACTTTCATACTAATTGTAAACTAGAATTATAACAAACTGATTTTTATTTATCTTTCGAAACTTCACGGTTCTCTCTAATTGATTTTTTTAATTCCTCATACGATTCCATGTATTCCTTTCTCAATAGATTTTCAGGTTTTGTTTTATTGTTCTTATTTTTATGTGATGTATTTTTATTTTTTAATTTGGTCATCTGTAATCCCTCTGACATTACATCTTCATGCATATTTATGCTGGGATGATTGATTTGTGACAAACATTGACTAGACACCTTTTGATAATCCTTAAAAACTTAAAAAATATTACAAATCGTTGAAAATTGATTCTAAAAAGAAAATAGCCGGTTCGTTAAAAAAACATTCTAAAAAAGAGTTGATAGAGAAAAAAGAAAGTCCTGAAAATAAAGCCAAAGAAAATGCAAGAAATAGAAAATCTAGTCAAGACAACAAAGAAAGATTCAAGAAAACATCCTCGAGGTAATTTCATTCTGAACCTGTTCAGAATACTTAAGTTCATACAATATCTATAATGACATGGGATTATTCAATAAATTCAAAAAAGTCAAAGAGAAATCAAGTGATTCTGAGAAAAAGACATCTGAACACGAAGAAATGAGAGAAGAACAACATGAGCTTGATCTTAAAGAAAATTATGAAGCAGATGAAAAGTATGATGAATCTGAAGATTAGATTCTAAACTTTAACCATACATAATTTTCTGTTCTATCTTAATTAACTAGTAAGTGACTAGTATTGTATGTCTCTCCACCTTTCATTGTCTACAATTTTAGATAAAATTGGAAATGAATTAACTAGTAAGATTTCTTTAGCAAAAAATACAGACAAGATAGACATTACAACATTGTCTCAACAGTCTAAAACTCTAAATGATATTATTTCGACATCTGAAATTTCTAAAGAAGATAAATCCATGCTGCATAAATTTTCGTTGACTCTACAGGAAGGCATAACTGTAAAAAGTCTGAGATATGAAAAACAAGATCTTGAAAGAATTATTTCCAATTTGAATGATTAATCTTGTTATAACTAAATCTTTAAGTTTACAGAACGTAGATTAATTGGCATGATCGATGTAAAAGATTTGAAAGTATGCTCTGATTGTGGTTCTGTATATTATGCAAAATTCTCCAGAGGTATATGCCCTAATTGTCACACCAATAATTATGAGCAAGTATCAGCTGATAGTGGTGTTGGAAGTTTAGAAAGATAGCCCCAACAATACAGATACTGAAACAGAAAATATAATCTAACATTAGTTTCGTCTTAAAAATATCTGATTTGTTTTAGATTTGTATTTCTGTTGTTTTTCGTACTTTATAATAGAAAGATTTTCAACTGGAATCTACAATCTCTTTGATGAATTAAAATTGGTTCAGATAACGTTCCTTGTGTTTACTTGTGAATAAATTTATGACATCTTGTACATTCATACATTTCAGAATATCCTGCCATCTTGACTTTTGCATCATGATGACAAGTGTCTTGAGTTACAGTTTCATGTGTCAAGAAATTGTTATGGCTCCCAATGGCAATCACAATTACATCCCTTTTGACAATGCATTCTTTTGCAATCAATGCATATCTTTTGTTTATAGGTTGGTATCGTATTCATGACATTCTAATATCATTTCATCCTAATTAACACAACATTTGAGGAAGATCTACAAGTAAATCGATGTATTATCAGTATCGTAGTGGCGTGGGTTGCCTATCTGAAAGAAAGGACTGAATTAACATGTTCATTTTATTGCTCATGATTGTAGATATTCCTGTGGAGTTGAATCTAAATTAAGAGTGTTGAATTTTTTGTACCGAGTACTACTTGGCGTACTTAACTTCATACTTTCATACTATTTTACTGAATTTGAATTAGGAATAAACTGCTATTGTGAAATTTCTAATAACACTGACAGATTTGTCTACTATGTTGCCATATCCGTTCATTAAATACACATTCATGTCAGCGCCATTTAATACAATATCTGATAGTATGATGTAGTGTCAAAAATATTATCTAAAATATATGAAAAAAATAAAATGAATTTAAAATACGGATTTGTTGTTATGATGGTTTCTTTATTTACTATGTCTAGTTTTTATACAAATGTATTTGCTGAAGATGTATCCATTCAAAGTCCTTTGAGTTTGGGTAGCAATCATGACGGTATAATGACAACAACTCAAACATCTTCATTTGATGGATCTATTGTGGTGTTTCTAACTGCTACAGAACCAGTAAAAGGTGAACACATGACCATATCTGTACGATTTATTGATACAGATGGGAAAGAGATACAAAATATCAATTATGACATTATAGCAACTCAGAATGAACAAGTCATTTTATCAGAAACTATGGTTAATCAACATATTGGTAATGCTGCTCATCTAACTCAGATACTGCCTAGTAGTGACCTGGTTAATATTCAGATTACATTAAAGGGGATGGAATCACACCCAATTACAGTATCTCAAGGCAAACCAATTGATATCATAGTAGTCCCTGAATTCGGAACCATCACAATGATGATTCTAGTTGTTTCAATCATGAGTATAGTGATAATTAGTACCAAAAACAAAATAACTCTAAAACTATAGATTGTAATTTACAATCCATCATCATGGATTATAAGTGATAACTTTCATCTAAATATTGGATTTGGTCGTTAATCACAAAGCAGTAGAAATTTTAAAAACCAAAATTTTGGTGCCAAGTTTTGATCCTAGTATGAAAACATTGATGCGCATAGTAAAATTTATGACCGAAAATTCATCTGGAGGAAAAACCCAGTTAGCACTTGATACAAAACTAAACTATGCGCGACTCGCAAAACATATTGTTTGGATGGAAAAAAAAGGTCTTGTTGAATCTACTATAGACGATAATAAAATCAACGTGTCTCTTACTAAGACTGGTAGAGACTTTGCAAAAGTGATTTCAAAAATTATCTGATACTTTACGATACTGACAGATTTGTATGCTATACTGCTATATTTGTTAATCAAATACACATTCACGTCAGCGCGGCTTAATACAATATTTACAATAAAACATACAATGATAAATACAAAACAAATTCTAATACTTCCTGTATTAGTAGCATTAATCTCTGTTTTAGCTTTTGCAGCTCAAGATGTAGCCGCATTAACTTCAACAGTCAATGATAAAATATCCTGTGAAGCTCCCGCAGTAGGTGGAACATGGAACTCTGTTACTTCCACTTGTACAGTTGCAACTCTTGTAATTGGCCCAACTGGTACACTAGTAATTGCATCAAATGTCAACTTTGACATAGGTACAGTAACTAGCAGTGGTGTAATAGTAAATAATGGAACAATTAACATCGCAAGCGGTGGTGTAATTACAACCTCTGGTACATTTACCAATAACGGTGTTGTTGATAATATTGGTGGTACCATCACAAATAGTGGTCCATTTAACAACTTTGGAGACATAATCTCATCTGGAACAATCACTAATGGTCCAACAGGTTCTATGCTGAATAGTGGTCAATTAACCAGTACTGGTGTGATCACATCATCTGGCGCAATCCAGACAAACATGGGCAGTGTACTAACTAGTAGTGGTACATTTACAAATTCATTGAATTTGTTCAACAAAGGAACCATCATGACATCTGGTACATTTACCAACAGTGGTCCTGTTATGAACATCGGTGACATCCTAAATCAAGGCTTGTTTACCAACAGTAACACCATCACAAATTGGGGAGGATTGTTTAACCTATGTGGCGGATCAATCACAAATTCAGGAACAATAGCGATACACACAGTAATAAACATCTGTGCTGCTTAAGAAAAAGCACGCTTTTCTTTTTATTTTTAAATTTTCTTTTTACTTTTATCTGCATTCATTTCTATCTCCAAAATTAAGTACATCAAAATTTAACCTAAATTAAGAGTGTAGAACTTTTTGTACCAAGTACTTACCTGACGTTTAATTTCTTAAATTATGATGAATTGTCTGTAATTTTTTAGATTTGTTTTTTGTATTTAGTCTAGAATGTGTCTTTTTAATTCAATTTTTTTCCGTATGATCTACAATCTCTCTTGCAATTTTATCATGACACCAACACTTGCAAAATCTGTAAAAATTTCCATCATGTTCTGCCACACACGATGTACAACCATGACCTTCTGCCATTATAACAGAATAACTTCATGAATAATTTTATATTTTAATTTTTCTCTTTTTATGAAATTTACTATCTGTGTTTAAATTCTTTCTTTCTAAATATTTAAGTTAAAAGAAAACTCTGATAATTATTGAAAATTGGAATTAGTGTAATTATTGCAGGAATCATATTGTTATTTGCCGGAGTTTTTTACATTATAAACACTGGACAGGGTTTCAAAATTAATTCACTTGATGGCATAACGATCAGTGTTATTGGTGCTATTCTAATTGTAATAGGTGTGATTTTACGAAATATGAAAAAACTAAATAAAATTAAGCAAGCATATGATGAACTTGGCAGTGAAGAAAAAGATTCAAAAGATTAATTTTTCTTCAATATTTATAATTTAAAAGCTGTTTGCTCTTTAATCTCATAAAATCATGGTTTAGTATAACTTATGAAAATAATCGCCATGATTTGCAAAAGTATGAATTAACAAATAATTAAAATATGTTGATAATTACATAAAGTCATGGAACACTGTGAATTTTTGAATGAAGTTTTAACGTATAAATCAATTAGATTTGCTGGTATGTATGATGCAAATTTTGAGATAATTGTCGATGGACATAAACCTGGAATTATTCCTTTTTTAAGTAGGGAAGAACAGCAAAATTCAGTACGTTACGATATACGACGTTGGGAAACTTATAAAATGTTTCATAATCAATTAGGTGAATCTCAATATGCCATGGTAAAACATGAAAAAGCCATCCTTTTGACATTTTCACTCGCTGGTGGGGAATTTTTACGCCTTAGCATAGAGCCTAATGCAGATTATAAAACAGTGATAGAACAAGTATCCAGTTTGATCGAAAAGAATCCAAAATTACATTAAATTTATTTTTTTATTTCAATTTAAAAAATTAACCGTAATTATAATGAACGCCTTTTTCGCCACGTGGGTGTCGCCATTCTGTTTTTTGCGAGCAAGTCCCACAATCTAAACATCCCTCATGCTGTAAAATTATTTTTCCACTCTCTTCTGCATAACATTTTGCAGGGCATAGAAGAGTCATTTTTTTCATAAATTCATTATCTGTATCTAACAATTTGATGTGTGATATATGGTCGTCATTATAACTTAATTTGGAAATTCGATCACCTATCGATGTAGTTTTTGGAAAATATGATGTGGATACAGTTTTCCCTAGTCTTTCTGCTAATTGTATTGGAACTTTTACGTACGTATCTTCTGTTTCAATCATTGGTAAAAGTTTGTCATATCCAAGAATGTTTGCAAATTTTATTGCAATTCCTCTAAGTGTGTTACTTGACATCATTTTCATTATTGGACCATATCGTGAACCAATAATGTCTGATGGCACTTCTTTTGCTGCATCAAGAAATATTTTCAGATAATCCTTGTCGATTTGCTTCATGTCTACAGTATATGGACTTTCATCAACTAAACTAGAATAATATTCTCCAAGATAGTTTTCAGAAAAATCATTTTTATCAAGAGCTCTTGCTACTGCATTAGCAGCTAGAACTCCGTCGTCTATTCCTACATTCAGTCCCTCAATTCTTGGACCGATAAATATCCCTCTACCTGCAGCATCTCCAACAAATAAAATGTTCTTAAAAAATGGTTTCTCCATTCTACAACGTTTGCCGTCTGGAATTAATTTTGCACCATATTCTGATTCTACATGTTTAATTCCAAAAGTAATTCCAAATTTTTCGGTCATTTGTTCTTCAATAGAATCTAATCTGGCCTTTACTCCATCAGGATCTTCACACGCAGAAGTGAAGTAGTATCCTCTAGCATCATTCCAATCTTTAATCAGTTTGGCAATGTCAAAACGTGTTTTTAGCTGTTCTTCTTGTGGTAAACTTTTGTCTAATTCCTTAGTAATCGGTACTGTATCTTTAATTAATTCACTGACCATTGGATTATTTAGTAAAGCATCAATCAATGTATATGGTTCAGTTGGGTTTTTTAGCAAAGAATCAAAATGATAAACCGCACCTATTGATAACGTGTCATGATTAGTGTATAGAAATCCTCCGCCGATATGATTCAATGTAACATCTCCAGCAAATAGATGTGCTGCACCTTCTCCAGAATTTACATCAAATCGTTCATTGATTATTTTTTCAGGTAATTTGATTATTACTTTGACTCCTTGATATAATTGTGCAGGAGTGAATTTTGTTCTAGCTCCCACCATCTCAGCAATTTCTGAATTGACTCCATCAGCTGCAATGATTGCCTTGACTTCAAAATCATCAAGTTCATCTGTATGTATGACTGCTCTTCCATTATCATTCCATGTAATTGATTTAACATGAACTCCTGGAATTATTCCACCATTAAATTTCTGAGATGCCTCTGTAGCTTGTTTTGCAAACCAAAAATTAAGTTTGTTCATTAAAACTGTGCATCCGAAGTTGGATTGATAATCATGTGCTGCAGTAAGATCCATTGAATAAATTTTATCTTTAGATGTAGAATGAAGAATGTATTTGGTAATTTTTCTTTCAAAAGGTGCTTCTTCTAAGAAATTATCATATAGATCTTCAACATTGGTTACTTTGCCTTTTTTCGGTTTTTTTGAATACAGTATTCCGCCTGAAATATTTTTAGAACCTATTTTATCTCCTGCTTCCAATAGGATGGCTTGTTTTCCAAGCTTAGACAATTGTTTTAATGCAGCTAATCCTGAAGAACCACCACCAATTATTGCAACGTCGTATTTTTCCATTTTATTTTACTTCCATAGTAATTTGTTGTTTCTTGAGTTCCTCTGATAATAGAGGAATTATATCTTCAAGTCTGCCTTTGAGAAAAATATCTGAAACATCTTTTATAGGAGCATTTTCATCAGCATTAACTGAAATAACAAACTGTGAGTCTTCCATTCCAGACACATGTTGCATTGCACCACTTACTCCAAATACTATGTATAACATAGGACTGATTTTACGACCGCTAGTTCCAACAACTCTAGCTGGAATCATGTACTTGGAACTAATGGCAGGACTTGCTGTGAAAACATTTTTTGCAATAGGTAATGATACGCCAACTTGTGCATTAAGTTGTTTTGCAAATTCTTCAATAAGCTTAATGTTTTTCTCTGGGGCATCTTGTATTCCACGTCCGAATCCTACAACTGTTTTATAGTTGTCAAAATCAATTTCATTCTCTACAAATTTTTCACTTAATACTTTAATCTTCAAGTCTTCCTCGTCTATTTTTGGTGAAAATTCTATTGTCTTTCCTTTTCTTTCTGGATCCGGATTAATAGGTTGAAATGCACCTGGGATTATGTTACAAGATTGAGGCGAATATTCTCGCATTGAAAGATTTTCATTAATGTTATCAAGACAAAGAATTGTAGTCCATAAAAATCCAGAAAAGTCAACACGGTACATCTCCAACGTCTTTTTGTAAATGATATGTTTTCCACCTGTTTTTACTGGATGACTGATATCTAAATCTGATATTACAAGTTGATTCACATCTGATGCTAAACCCGAATCTAATTCTGCTAAAACTGTGGATGATAAATGTCGCCCAATCCCATCTGCTGCAAAAAACATGTATCGTGGTCTTTTAAACTCCATGGCATATGCCGGCTCAATTTTTGCAGCAGTTTCAATATCCAAACAAATTTGACAAATCACCTTAGTGTGAATTTTATTTATTAATGCAGCAAGTTCTGGACGGTCTACTATTACTACTGAATCAGCACCATGTTCAATCAATATTTGAGACATGTGTTGTATATTATGTCCTAAAAGAACCGCAACAACTTTTTCTTTAGCAGAGTATCTATTGTTAAAATCGTCAAATAATCTTCTTGCCTCTCCTAACATTTCCAGACTTACTGGAAGTATGTTTCCATTGATGTGTTCTATCACAACATACACATGACGATAATCTCCCTCTGTCATTTTATCACCATTGCAGAAAGTGCTTCTTTTATTGCTATGACTGTTTGTCTGATGTGTTCTGGATTTGATCCATCAAGTACTTTGGCATTTCTGATGGCTTTCCCTTTTGGCACACGTTGCACATTGTATACGATTGTCGGTGACCCTACAAGTCCTATGAGTGTTTTCTCAGCACCTAATTGTTCTCGGTTGAATGTTTGAATATATTTTTGATAATTTTGAGATTTTTCAAGGGCTTCTTTTTTATATTTTTCAGCAGACAATCTTAAAGAAATTGTATTGAAATGGTATTTGTATGAAGGATCAATTGCGATAAACACAGGAAGTGGTGCCTCTATTTCTTGAATTATTTCTGGAACTCCTCGTAAGCTCACTAAACGTTTTGCAATTACCACTCTTCTTTCTAAATCTACATCATAACTAATGACATTGCCAAGAAATGTTAATCCTAACTTCCATGCTATTTGTGGTCCTGTTTGACCTGTTTCTCCGTCAGTTGCTCTATGTCCTGAAAACACAATGTCCATTTTTTGTCCTATACCTTCTTGCATTTTTTCAACTCCCTTTCTTAGAACTTCGGCAGTACCTATGGTGTCTGCACCTGCAAAAGCAGGATCATTATACAAATGAAGCACATCGGCATCACAAGTTTCCATGGCGATCTGCAAAGCATTGTTAGCTGCATGACCACTCATGCTTCCCACAGATATCTTTGCACCGTATTTGACCTTTGCATAAAATGCTGCCTGTGTGGCAATTTTACTATGGGGACCAAGTGTATTTTTTGTTTTACTCCTGTTAAGTGTTCCATCAGGATTATAGCTAATGCTACCGGCAGACAAATCCGGTTCTAATTTAACAACTACGGCTAAGTTAAGTTCAGCCATGTAGCTGACTTTTAAAATTCAGTTTATAAGTGTTAATTAACATTCGTAAATTCTTTATTACATAGATCATTTGATTTTTTCCATAGACTAATAGACTTTCAAAATGTGTTTTGATTCTTTTTTTGATGTATGTAAATATTATTTACAGTATTACTAAATGTAAAAAATAAACTATTTAATTCATACCATTGATTAATGATATGTCTTTTTTTCTTTTGTATTTCGTTTTTGTAAAATGTTTGTAATTCTTTTTTGAAGCATCTTATTGTTGATTTTTGGAATTATGTTGTCTTCTCTAAGTTTATTTTTTGGTATAGTGGTTGCAATAGATACTGCAACTGTATATAATACATCCAAAGTTATTTTACGAATTTTAAGATCTAATATCGCTCGCATCAAATATGGAAATACTAAAGCATTGTTTACTTTATTTTCATAACTAAAACTACCTGTTGCAACAATTCTGGCACCTGCTTTTTTGGCAACTGATGGATTGATTTCAGGATATGGATTTGTAAGTGCAAATACAATTGGATTTTGATTCATTTTTTTAATCATTTCTGGTTTTAGTAGATTACGTATTCCTGAAACTCCTATAACCACATCTGCACCTACTATGGCCTCGTTTATGGTTCCTTTCTCATCTTTACTCGTAAACTCAGCAATTTCTTCTTTGTATTTGTTCATACTTTCTTTACGACCTTTGTATATTGCACCTTTTGAATCAAGAACTATGATATTTTTACATCCTGCAAAAGAAAGCAATTTTCCTATTCCGTAACCTGCAGAGCCCGCTCCAATTATTATGATTTTTACTTCAGATATTTTTTTGTCCACTATAGTAAGTGAGTTTATGAGAGCAGCTAAGACTACTACTGATGTACCGTGTCTATCATCGTGAAAAACTGGAATGTCTAATACCTCTTCCAACTCTTGCGATATTTCAAGTACTTTGGGGGATTCTATATCTTCTAAATTTATTGCTCCAAATACAGGTGATATGGCTTTAATGATTTCAACAATTTGTTTTTTATCTTTAGTATCTAGACAAATTGGAAAAGCGCTAATGTTTCCAAATTTTCTGTATAACACAGCTTTTCCTTCCATTACTGGTAATGCTGCATCTGGTCCAATATCTCCAAGTCCTAATATCCTTGTTCCATCAGTAATTATAGCTACATTGTTTCCTTTTGATGTTAATTGATATTTTAATTTTGGATGATTGAAAATTTCTTTACATACTGTTGCCACACCAGGAGTGTAAATTATCTGTAAATTTTTATCAGTTATTTTACTAATTTTGGAATCAACAAATATTTTTCCATGTAGTTTTTTATGAAATAAAATTGCATCTTTTGACATATTATTACTCAATCTAATGTCTACGAAACAATATTCAAACCTATCTTGATGATCGGTTTAACCTTTGACATTATTTTTAATCTGATGCTATAGTTTTGATTCTTTCTCTCTTAATGCATTGTAATCAAGCATTATTTTTGGAAGTTTGTCATCTGAATTTGGGGTTATTCCATATTTTTCACAATACTGAAAATAATTTGGCCAGTTTTTTCTTGCTATCCAATTGAAATCTTCTCCTATCATATGATCGTACCAATCAACTATTGTCATACCGTACGCAAAAAATCTGTTGAGGTATTTGGCAATTCCAATCGGGATTTTTTTCTCTATTGCTAAAAATGCAATTTGATCAATTGTATTTAGATAATCATTCGCATACCTGTGACAATCTTCAGTAGTCTTGAGAACTGAATTTTTATCTAATCTGTTAGTAAGATCTTCATGAAATCCTCGTAATAATTGTGAATATGTTACTTTTGTATTCTCTCTGACATTTCTCCAAGTTATCAATAATGTGATTATGAAAATCGTAGCTGTGATTGAGCTGATAATAATTGCCAATGTTGGAGTCTCAATTTTCTGTGCTGATTGTAAGAAGACCCCTTCTAGATTTGCAAGCATAATGTCTGTTGTTTTACACTCATTATAATATGCCTGATGGTCTAATTTTTTTATTAATTTTTTAAAAACAATGAAATTCTTCTTCTTCATCATTATGTCTAAAGTTCATTTAAAACCATCTTGCTAAAATTTGATTTTAGACACTTTTTCTTAATTTATGATTGATAAAGTTGAAATGATCCTTATTTCTATGAATTATGCTATACAAATGTTATCTAAATTATGGCTGTTTCTCATAATCCTTTCACTTGCCATTACTTTTCCATTGTCTTTTGCACAACATCATGGTGGTGAGCAAGCTCCACCAATTAGTTTTGGAACTGGTGAGGTAACTGTTAGCACATTTTTAATTCCAACCGATTTTACACCAGAAAAATACCGTGATGCAAATTTGAAAATTAGATTTTTTGATCCTATTTCCAACATGAATATTGAAAATGTCAGTTACCGTATTCAAATATTTTATGGATCTCAATTAGTTGCAAATCAAATGTTTTTTGATAACGATGGTGAACTTGAAATCAAAATACAACCTACATCCGGATGTCAACAAGAAGAACTTTGGAAATGTACAAAATATTTTGGAGATGTAGACCCAGTTGTGCCAAATGCTCTTACTTCCACCCCTTCTAGTATCCCAGTAATTTCAGGACCAGTTTTTGTTAATAGTGGCGAATATACTGTAAAAACTGATATAATTGGAGCTAAAAATCCTAAAACCCAGACTTCTCAAGACATTCACTTTGAAACTATTGTTATAATCCCTAATGAACAACACTTTAAGATTTTTTCATCAGGTATTGAATACTCAATTACTGCAACAAATTTTCAAGAACCAATTCAAGCGTTCCAATATGATGACTCTTCAAAATCTCTCTCATTTCAAATCCCTTTCAATTGGGAACATGTTGAACATGTTTCTTCCATACAAAATTATTTTGAAATTCCAAAAAATTTTCTTCCTTTTCAAAATGTCGATAGTTTTTTTGGTAAAGTCAACAATGTCTTGATTTTTCCAAGAGACTTACATCTTGATAAATACTCAAATGAAAATAACAATGTCCTACATTTTATGATTAGTAGTACTGAGCTAACACTACTCAAAAATTCTGATTCTAAATTGAATATTGTGATTATGCCAGAACCTCAATCATTCATTGTGACTAAAGATCTTTTCTTTGATAATGGAATAAAAGCTCTAGTCTCATATGATCCACGTTACTCAAAAAGTAATGATTTTCTCTTTTCAGTGGTATTCTTTGATACTAACAGTAACATCGTCTCTGATATACGATATGGATATGGTCTAAAGGATCCAACTGGAAAAGAAACTGCAAACATAGGTCCAAATAATTCAGGAATTGTTCTACACAATGGTATTGATTCAAGAATCCTCGATTCTCCAACTTCTGGTAAATATACTATGCAAATGGTGTTGTTGGGAATCGGAAATGATTCATTTGACGTACCTCTTTTTGCCAAATTTGACTTTGAGATTGTCGAATCTGAAACAACAAAAACTGTCAATTCTGAATACCAAATTCCATCATGGATTAAAAACAATGCTGGATGGTGGGCAGATAATAAAATCGATGACAATTCCTTTATTCAAGGCATTCAGTTTTTGATTAAAGAACACATCATGAGTATTCCCTCTACACAGCATTCAGTAAGTGGTTCAAATGAAATCCCATCATGGATTAAAAACAATGCTGGATGGTGGGCAAGTGGAAAAATCGATGACAATTCTTTCGTTCAAGGAATCCAATTTTTAATTAAAGAAGGCATAATCAATCCCTGACTCTGAATAATGCATGTGTTGATATTATCTGTAGGTTCTTGAAAACATTATTTAGATACTAATCTCAATTCTAATATTTGTTGAATTTTTTTATTGGTTAACCTGTTGTCCTTTTGTTCTTTGAATGATCTCTGATCTTAGTGTTGCAAAATCTGATGTGATCTTTGTATTTTTCTTAATCTCTACTACTTCATTTAGGATTTTTTCTAATAATTCAATTATTTTTTGATTTTCTTGTTCCTTTGACATTGATAGTTGATGTTTCACAATCCAAGTTTTATATGTATTATTTTACACATTTGCATCTTTTTGATTCTTTGAAATGTGTTTTTACGCTGGTTTAGTTTTATCTTCAACTAATTTGAATCTTGATAGTATTTTATACATGATAAATACTATCAAGGCAATTATTACAAAATCGATAATATTTGCAATAAAATCTCCGTATTTGAATTCTGAAACAGCTCCAGTTACACTATTGACAACATTTGTTTGAAGTGCTTTAAGATCTCCTGATGGTAATGCCAATCCTACAATCGGAGTGATGATGTCATTTACTAGGGCTGTGACCAACTTTGATGCTGCAGCACCAATTACAAATGCAATTGCTAATCCAATAATTCCAAAAGTCTTAAGAAAACCCATGAATTCTTGAACAAATCCTTGTTTTACAGGCGGGGCATCAGCCATGAACTTCGGAGGATGATTTTTAGTAAAAAACAAATGATCAAAAATACTTATTCAGATTAGTAAAATATTTTTAATATTTTTTGTTAATCACATGTGACAATTTTTATTATTCCAAATATGATTTACACATAGTTTCTTAATTTAACCAAAAATATCTATTTGCGATGCTTAAAGACTAGATCTAAACTTTGAAATATCGCAATATGTTTATCTCGATATGACAGTTGCGTATGTTATGATTAATTGTGAACTAGGTGCAGAAGAGACTATTATTGAGAAATTAAAAGAAATTGAACAAGTAAAAGACGTATTTGAAACAATTGGAACTCATGATATGATGGTAAAATTAGATGCTGAAAATTTTGAAAAAATCAGAGAGATCGTATCTAGGAACATCCAAAAAATAGAAAAAATAAGAACAATTTCAACACTTATTAAAAAAGATAATTAAAATTTAGTACGTGAACTAAATGCCAAATGAAAAAAATGAGATTGAAAAATTGATAGATACCATGATATTTAGTGGTGATGAATTAGTTCAAAAACTCAAAACCGTCCTACCTGATTCCTTTTCTGAATCTGTAACTATGTTTCATGAGTCAAATGTTGCAAATCTTAAAAAAATCAAAGAACTTCTAAATAAATAACACTCAACTGAGAAGTTCTTCTATATGCTTTTTAATCATTAAAAGAATAGTTTGTTGTGATTCGTTCACGTACAATCTCCATTATGGTTAACCGAAAAACAGGTGATACATTTGATGCTATTTTGAATTGCCCGCCAAAAATGATGCCTGACGCTAAATTGACCTCTGATGGATGGTGGTCTTTCTCTACAACTAGGGGAAATGCCAAATTAAAATTCAAAGAAAACAAATCTCTTGGCATTTTAGATCATATGTTTATTGATCAGGATTCAAAATGGGATGTTCCTATGAGAGTAATTTCTAATGGTTCTAAATCTGAAGTAATCATCACTTTGATAAAACCTGATGAACTGACTGACGAACAATTCAATGAAAGAATGATGGAAATAGGGCAAGTTTTTACAAATTTAAAAAAAATTATCGAAATTCAATAAATCACGGTTAAAATTTATTCGATAATTTTTATATTAATTTTATTTTTCAATCTTTATTGGTTTTATGCTTAACTAATTAATTATTAGGCGTGAATTCAGAGTATCTCTCACTTAAGGTTAAATATAATTTTTGTAAGATAAATTAGAAAAATGCCATACGAAGAAGTATACTTTCAGCGATTAAAAGAAGACAGCCAAGAAGAAGATAAATTAGAATTCGATAAAAATATCTAAATTATTTTTATTGTGTTTTAATCTTTTTCTGTATTTTTGTTATTGCCAGGGCCTACCATGTCTTCTGGTTTGACTTCGTTGTCCCATTTACCTTTAACTCCTTTGATCAAAGATATGATTCCACCTATAATCAATATGATGACAAATATGAAAAATAAGATTTGATCAATTATCATTTCCGAACAATTGACTGCGACTGGTTCTTTGTCCTCATGAAATTCATAGCACTGACCAAATTCACTAGCTTGTATACTTGCAACTTGATAATTATGCCCAAACACTCCTAAAATCAAAAACCCTGAAAAAATAAGAACTATGCCTATGATAATATATCGCATATCACTCATAATTCTATTCTTATAATATCCTATTTACACTTTGATTTTATTATTTTCTAGTGTTATTCTCTATGATCTCTTTTAATTTTTTAAGTGATGTTTCATAGAACGTCTCCATAAATGTCACAAAATCATTAAATTGTTTTTTTGACATTTTCTTACTGTTAAAATAAGATTGCCATGTTATCTGAACATTTTTTTTATTTATTGATTTTATTGATAAAGTGGCAACATATGCTCTTAATGGTAAGCCCTCTGTTGCAATATATGTGAAATATTCTCCTTCTTTCCATGCAACCACATGTTCTTCAATAGTATTACCATCTACAAATACAATCTTACGTATTGCTCCTACATTTTTTTTCTTTTTAGAAAGATATGTTGTTTTTTTAACGTCTACTACCCATAATGGCAATCCAACTATATTGCTTATTTTTTGCCATACTTTTTCTTTTGTCGCATTAATTGTAATTGTTTTTTTTACCGAATCAGTATGAAATGATTTTTTTTCTTTTTTTATCATGGTTGATGGTATTTCTGAATGGTTTTAAATTTTATTTGTCTAACACATTTAATCCCCCATGATTTATCTAATCTAATGGTTTTTGGATGGGGTAAAAAAAAAGAGGAACCAAAATCTGTAGACGTTTCTCCAAATAAGCAAATTCAACTATCTGATATTCCTGGAATTCTACAACAAATACTTGAATTACGAACCTCCCAGATTTTATCTGATATTAAATCCATTAGAGATAATACTGAACCATTAATTAAAGAAATTATCTTGATTGGTGATGCTCTTGAAAAAGATAATCTTCAAGTAGATGATATTGATAAACATCTTAGAATTATTGTAGTTAGAGGCAAACAACAGGTAATTGATATGATAAAAAAAGACGCGTCTCATTTACCTGATGTTATATCATATAGTGATGCAGAAAACGTAAATGTTATTTTAAATCAAATGCTGAAAAAAATTGGAGATGTGTTAGGTAGACAAACAAGGGTAATACATATTTTTGCCAAAAAATATGCAGAAAAATTAAAAGAAATTTTAATTCAAATGAAATCTAATCATTCTAAAATCCAGCAAATGTTGACAAATTATGATACTGCGCAATCAACATCTACTGTAATTTTAGAATCTTTACAAGAAATCAAAGACATGGAAAGTGAACTTGCCAAAAAGGAACAGAGAATTTCTGAGCTTCATCACACTGTAGATTCTCTTGACAACAAAATTCTCTCTTATGACGATTCAATCAAAAAAATAAAAAATTCTAATGATTATGCAAAATTTTTAGATTCAAAACGAATCTTGGATGAATTCGCTGACAAAAAAAATCAAATAAAGTCCCAAATAGATTCACAATTCACAAAAATTTCAAGACCTCTAGGTAGATATGAACACATTTCATCTATGGATAAAGAACAAAAACATCTATTATCCAAATTAATTGAAGATCCTATTGAAGTTCTATCTCAAAATAATAGAGATTCGATAATTCTTATCTTAGAAAACGTCAGAAAAGCTATTTCACAAGGCTCTATCTCTGTTAAAGATCCAGATAAATCATTTTCTCAATTAACTGAATTAGAAGAAACACTGGATGGGTTTATTCACCAAGTAAATGATTTTGAAGATGAAAAGAAAAAAATTCAAAATCAAATGACAGCGCTTGAACCCCATGAATTATCTGTTCTTACAAAAAATCTTAAACATGTGATGTCTGATAAAGAAGATTCTGAGATAAAAATTAAGGCCTTCCAGTCTGAGATTGATGAAATTCACTCTAATACTACTAAATTAATTTCTGAGATTGAAACAAATCTAAGAAAATTCTCAAACACTGTGTATTCTATTGCTTATTGATGCTAAAATTAATTAGCTCTAAACAAAATATCTTAGCATGTCATTTAAAAAGAAAAAATTTGAAAGACAGATTTCATTACAAAAAGATGTTCTTGATAGCATTTTATCTTATTGTCAAATGAAGCATCCTAACGAATGTTTACTTATCTTAAAGGGTAAATCAAAACAAGGGCATATTTTGATTGATGGATTGGTAATTCCACCGTTTAATTATTCTGGACCTACATTTGCAGGATTTCCTCAATCTTTCTTACCTTTTGATATGAGTTATGTTGGAACAGTTCATTCCCATCCAAGCGGTCCGGCAGACCCATCTCTTACTGATCTTCATAATTTCTTTGGGCTGGTATCGATTATTGTGAAATCTCCATATGGTGATGAGGATATTTTTGCTTGGGATAGTAGTGGGAATCCAATAAAACTCTTAATAATTTAATTCAAAATCTTGAAAATTTTACAAAGAAACATTGAGAAATGCTGACAAAACTTTATAAGTATTTTGAGTGTACTTTGATTGAATTGTTTAATTACAAAACTTATTTGATATTTTTATTTGCGTCTCTTGGTATTAGTATTGGATTACAGATGATTCTTCCATTTCCATACGGATTAGGAGCTGCTTTAGCTATTTTTATCGTATTTCCAATGATACTCCGAAAGCGATACATGAGTCGTATGAAAGGATATGGTGACTCTGGATCTGGTGGTGGATTCTTTGGAATGAATTCTGGTGGTACTGGAGTACGTTACGTATGTTTAGTTTGTAGCAACAAACACAAAGGCGGTTCTTGTCCTAGATGTGGTTCTAAAATGCAGCGTGCTGACTTCTAAAATATAAAATGTCTCTAGATATAATTAGAAAAAAAGTATTGTTTCATAATTCCATAGATGTTTGGATTGCTACTTGCACTGAAAAAAATATTGATTGGTCCAATACCGAAAACTATAAAAAATTTATCTCGTATTTGTTAAAAAATAATCTAAATCTAAAGACATTTTCATTATGTGCTCATGAGGCAGGTGCAACTGAACAAGAAAAAACAAAATTTGCTGATGCTTTATCTGAGTTAAAGGATCCTAATGCTGCAACATATACCATAAAACTAAATGATGCTACTATGGATGTAATTAGAAAATTTAGTTTGGATAATTAACTATCTTTTGAGTTTTGGATTTACAATTGCATCTAATGCATTTCCTATAAAAACAAAAGCAAGTCCTGTTATGGCGATCATTATTCCTGGAGGTGCTATCCACCACCATAATCCTCTAGAAGCAGCACCATACACATTGGCGTCATGCAATATTTGACCCCAAGTAGGAAATGATGGATCTCCAAGTCCTAAGAAACTTAATCCTGCTTCAGTAGTAATAGCGGCTGGTACTGATATGGCAATACTGGCAAATGCATATGGTAGTAATTGTGGTAAAATATGTCTAAGTACAATCTTTGAATCTTTTTGTCCCATCATGTTGGCTGCCTCCACATATCCTCTCGTTTTAATTTGCAACGACATGCTTCTTGAAACTTTGGCGATTCCAACCCATCCAAACACCATCAAAAAACCAACCAACACAAAAATACTGTTGCTAATCGTAATTGATAGAATAATTAAGAATGGTAGTGCAGGAAGTGCGTAGATTACATCATTGAATCGCATCATTATCTCATCTGTTTTTTTACCTCTGTATCCTGCGTATACACCATAAAGCAAACCCATTACCACTGATGCTATTGCTACAACTAATCCTATGAATAGCGCCAGAGGAGTTCCCCATAACAGCCCCACTACCAAATCTCTTCGTAATTCATCTGTTCCCATTATCCCAAAGGCTTTGCCTCCTATGATTAATTTGGATTCAGATATTTGATTTTCTGATTTATCTCCATACATCTTTATCAAAAAAACATAATTGCCTTTTAGTGGTTCGTGTTTGTCTGTTTTAGAAAAAACTATGTCTTCTGAAGATAAATCATTTAGAGAAAATGTAAATTTGTTTGATTGTAGATATAGATTTTTTTTAATCATATCGTCTGTTGAAAATATTCTTTCACTGTGAATTGTTTCTATGTCTGAATTTGGTAATGATATTGACAATAATTTAAGTTGTATGCCGTCAGGACGCGTTACATCCATTTGTAATAATGGTGTTCCTACATATTTTGCAGAAAACTCATAAATGAAATCATTTGGAAAATCATCATAATCAAAATTTACCCCAAACTGATGATATGTAACTGCCACATCATCTAATACTGCATCATTGATCTTTGGAGTATTCAAAATTTTATGCTCTGGAATTTTTTCACTCAAGAACAAATTAACCCATCCAGGTATAGCTGTCTTAGGATATGAAATCCAACTACCTGGATTATTCCATTCTTTGAAAGTATCTACAGGAATTACAATTACTACAAAAACTGATATACAAATTAAAGCTAATAAAATCCCAATACCAGCGATGCCTATCTTACTTTTAAGAAATTCTTTTTTGATCTCTTGTGATGTGGTGCTACTCATCCTGTTCTCACTCTTGGATCAAAATACCCATACAGTAAATCTGCAACAAATATGCTGATGAGGAAAAATACTGTCAAAATGTATGTAGCTCCAATAATAACTGGAAGATCCATGACGGTAATTGCCTCAAAATATAGTCTGCCCATACCTGGCCAATCAAACACTGCCTCTGTAATTATCGCTCCTCCTAATGATCCTGAAAGACTCAGTGCTAAAATAGTGACAATTGGCGGTGCTGCATTTTTTAGAGCATGTGTATAGATTATTTTTTTCTGATTAATCCCAATTGTCTTTTTTGCAATTATGAAATCCTCCTGCATTATTCCTACTATGAAATTTCTTACTAGGTATGCCCATGAACCAAATCCTATGATTACGATTGTAATTAATGGTAGTGTCATGTGATATAACAAGGAACCAATGTAATTTGGATCTGATGATGGAATTAACGGTGTTGCTCTTGCAGGAAAAATATGATAAACAAAAGAAAATAAGAATATCATCAACATCCCTATCCACCATACAGGAAAACTAGAGCTGATTATTGCAAAACTAGATGTAATTCTGTCAATTAAAGAACCTACTTTACTTCCTGATAGTGCGCCTAGAAAAATACCTATTATTGATATGATTATTGTTGCAGTTGTAAATAACAAAATGGTTCTTGGCATCTTTTCTAAAATAATCTCTTTGACATCTGATGAACCTGAATCGCTTGTAAGAAACGTCGCATGACCAAAATCTAAGAATAATATTTTATACATTGTCAAACCTATTCTCTGCGGAGAATACCACGGCTCATCTAATCCTAAACTCTTGATTTTCTGTTGAATTTGAGTTTGAACAAATGTCTCAAATTCATCCGCTGATGAAAACCCTTCTGCAATTTTGGGATTTTTTGTAATTCCTTCTCTTACTTCAAAAGCAACACCTTGTTTTAGAATACTGTCCATGTTTGATCCTACTAATGCAATTGTAATTAGTAATGTAATCATCAAAACCCCAAACATTGTGATTAAGCGTGTGGTTACATACTTCTTTAAAGTCAATAACAAGAAATAATCATATCAGTTTATAATAATTCCATTAAACTATGCCTTTAGTTGGGTTTGGTATTTGATGCTTTGACTTGAAATATGATTACTGTCTGTGAATCTGGCGTCTTCAATGTTTTTTAAGCATTTATCCATATAACATAAAATTAATAAAAATTCTAATTTACTACAATCGAGTATACAATGTATGGCAAAAAAAACTCAATTTGATCCTGATAATCTTGTTTTGACAAAAAATGAAATTCTAGCATTTTGTGATAAAGTGATAGAAAAATGGAATAAACATCCAAGTAAAAATGCTAATAATATTTTAGCTATGACTGCGGTTAAGGCAAGTATAGTATGGACTGATGAGGATTCACTCAAAGCGATATGGGGTGAAATAATTAACTGGGTTTTTGAACTTCTTTATGAAAATGCTCTGTCTCAAGGTAAAAATAATGATGTTGATTGGTCCAATGTCATGAAAAAATTAAAGAATAAAAAATAACCATGTAAAGATTACTTTATGAGTGCAAGTACTATTAGAAAGGCAAAAAAATTAGTTGAAAATGGCGGAGTTGTTAAAATCGATGATGACCTATATCAAATCAAATCTTCGTCTAATCCTGAGAAATCCTATTTTGTGACCTCTGATTCTTGTGAATGCCCTGGATTCAAAAATTTCTATAAATTTCACCACGGTAAGGGTCTAAAGGCGAATTGTTCGCATTTAGAAGCAATAAGGATTTTTAAAGAATCTTAGATTTTATTTTATGGCTTGATTATTTTGAATTGATTCTTAATAAAAAAGAACAATTCTCTAAAAATCTATAAATATTATGATCTTCGCCGAACTATGTGTATATCCAAATCTTGATAATTTTGGCTTTTGCCTCTTTATCTTTAGTTGTTACTTCTAATGCCGAGTCATCTATGCCTTGTGTTGATTGTGTTCAAATTCCATCTTACGAAGTTGATCATTACAAAGCAATGTTTCCAATAACTGTATGGACAAACTCATTAGTTTATGATCACAACTCCATTATCAAAGTAAACGGATATTTGAAACCACAAAACACCGTATCTCCAATACTTGTTGTAGTGACTAATCCTATGGGAAACGTTGTAACTGTTCAACAATTCACATCTGAAGGTGATGGTAATTTTTCTTTTGAACTAAATACACAAAGTCCATTGTGGACACAAAATGGTGATTATGTTCTTAAAGTTCAAAGTGGTGTTGATACTAGACAATTCAAAACAAAGTTTACTCTAGTATCTTCCCTTTCTGGAATTGTTAATAATTGCAAATCTGATGAAATCTCTACTCTGGCAAATAGTGGACGTATATACTGCATTCCATTTAAAATCACAATTGGTGTTGTAACTAGTACCAAAGGTACATTAAATTCTGATACCAAAACATTCACTTTTGATCTGAAAGGGCATGACATTGGTTCTGTAATACTTGACATTCCAAGATATGTCTTAGATTCAAAATCCTCTACTGACGATGATTCTGTTTTTACTGTCATGTCTAATGGTAAAATAATCCAATCCAAAGAGTTGGAAAGTGATTCTATGTCCAGACACATTCAACTTGATTTTCCAACTACTGACAAAACCACTATTGAAATAATTGGTACTCATGCAATTCCGGAATTTGGTTCAATCACTCTTTTGATTCTACTTGGTTCAATTATGTCTATTTTGTTTATCAGTAAGTCATTTTCCAATAGATTTGTCAAGTTCTAAAACCCTATCAAGTTCTTAAACCCCTAAAGTAATTTCGAATACATGGATTTAGAACGATTTCGTAATGATGTCTACGAAGTAACAGAAAGATTATCTAAAAATTTACGAGAAATTGATTTGCCAAAACTCAACTATGTGCGACAACAACTAATAGATATGTATCAGAAAAATCTTGTAAAAATAAATCACTCTGTTTTAGAACTCATTTGTGCATCAAACTTGATTGCACGTGGACATTCAGTTGAAGTGGAAAAACAAATTTCGGATATTTTGGTATGTGATATTTTTGCAAAAAAAGGAGATGGAAATACAATCATTGAAATTGAAACTGGATTTACTCCTCCTGATCATGCTATGGATACTATCGATTACTTTACTGCAAGAATCATGAGTAAAATTGCAAGATATAGCCAACACTGTACAAAATTCTCATTGGCAACTCCTGTAATAGGACTTATTCCAGTCCCAAAAATGTTCCTTATTCCACCTAATGCTAGAACTGAATCTGATGTACAAAAAATTAAAGATCTATGTGATCGATACTACAAAAATCCTCCAATCGCATATGCTGATATTTTAAATGCACATCTTCACTCGATTTATCTTATAAATATCGATAAAGGGTTTGCCAAAGAGCTTGACCCTCAAGGTTACGTGGATCTTACTGAGAAACTACTTCAAAGAAGCGAAGTGGAATACTAGTACAACGTTCCAAAATAGAAAAAATACAAATTCATCTTCATTTTACTACTGGTATGATCTGTGCTGCATGTGAAATTAGGAAACACTATGAATGCATTGATTGTTTGAAGAATCACGAAACTCATCTATGTCATTGTGATTGTCATGATGAGAATACAAAGCCACACCCTGTCGATAAACCTCATTGATACTTTTCCATCATCACTTCAAATTTTAGTGCCTAAATAACAAACTTCATTCATATTTTAACCATTGCAGATTTTTGGAGATTTGGCTTCTGATCGTAAGAAACATCAAGATTCATAAGGCAAAAAAACATTCTATCGACAAATTATGGCGACATCGATGGAAAACTTTGGAACATTAGAGTATGTTTTAGACAAATACTCGAAAATTTGGTGTTGGAAGATCACTGGTGAGCGTGCCGTAAGCATGATTTCTAGACTCGTGCCTGAAGCATGGTATGGTGAAAACATCAATGAGGTGATAATTCCTGATAGTGTAGAAAGTGTGATTCAGATCAAATTAATCATGGATAGATACCCACTTGAAATTTTATCAAAATCTGCATGGCAAAGAAAAATTGTAAAAACATATGCTCCAAAACCCGTACTTCCACCAATCAAATACAATCTGCATCGTGCAAAAGCTGGTGAGCAGTTTCGAGGAAAATTATTAAATTTCCAAAAAGAAGGATTAGATTTTTTGTTAAAATCATCTGGTAATGCATTACTTGCCGATGAAATGGGTCTTGGAAAAACTGTTCAGACTTTATCATATGTTGCTACTGAAAAACAAACTTTTCCTGTCTTAGTTGTAGCCCCATTAGTTACGCTGAATAACTGGGAACGAGAAATTTCTAAATTTATGAAGAAAAAAAGTAAGAATGGACGTATAATTGAATCTGAATCATCCACATCAACAATTATACGAACAGGAAAATCTAGCGAACTACCATTAACTGATTTTTACATAATAAATTATGAATTACTTTACAAACGTCTTTCTGATTTGTCAAAGCTTAACATTAGAACCATTGTATGTGATGAAGTTCATAACTTAAGATCAAAAACAACTCAAAAATACAAAGCAGTAAAAAAACTAGCTGCATTACCGTCTATTTCATATCGAATTGGTCTTTCAGGTACTCCTATTTACAATCGGGGTTCTGAAATATGGCCAATTGTAGACATCTTAAAACCTGGATTGCTTGGTAGCTTTAAAGAATTCTGTGAATATTTTTGTTATGTCAATGATAAAGGCAAAGCAATAGTACTTGAAAACAAAAGAGCCTCTCTCCGAAATGAACTACAAAAACATGTTATGTTAAGACGAAAGAAATCAGATGTTCTCAAGGAATTAAAAGATAAAGTTCGTTACAAAGAGGTAATTGATGCCGATACTGACTACTATTTTGATGAATTAGGCAAGATATGGACTAAATTAGAAGCAGAACAAAAGGATGCTGAAACCGCCTTTGATAAATCAGCTTCGTATCAAAGAGCAATTCAAAGTGAAAGACAGATTGCAGGCATTGCAAAACTACCACACGTGATTAATTTTGTTAAAAATATTATGGAAATTGAAGAAAGCGTCGTTGTATTTTGTCATCATAAAGTTATTCACAAATTACTACATGAACGTCTTGCTGAATTTTCTCCTGTTTCTATCATTGGTGGTCAAACTGATAAAATGCGTCAAGAGGCAATTGATGTATTCCAAAAAGGGGAATCAAAATTATTGATAGCTGGTCTTCGGGCTGGCAATGTAGGAATTAATCTTACTAGAGCAAAATATGTTATTTTTGCTGAATTAGATTGGAGTCCTGCAATTCATAGACAAGCTGAAGATAGGTTACATAGAATAGGTCAAAAGAACACTGTTTTTGCATATTATCTAATTGGCAAAGGTACACTAGATGATCACGTAGCAAATATTTTAGTTGATAAAAGTTATGAAATAGATTCTATTATGGATGAAATTGCTGACACTTATGAAAATAAAGACAAGGCTGAATTGATTCTTGCACAAATTCATGATAAAATAAAATCAAAATAGATTAGTTTCTATATTTTCTTTTAATTTATTAAGTTTTAAAATTACGTTTCTCTTTTTATCAAAATCTGATTCATTAATTTCATTGATAATTTCATCAATTAATACAAAAATCTCATTTTTTGGTTTTATCTTATCTAAAGTATCGTTTTGAAATCCTAATTTTTCTATTTCTTTAATTTTCTCAACTCCTTCTGGAAGAATTTCATATGTTTTGATAATTTTTGATTCTTGTCTTAATGGTGACATTAGAATCAACTGATTTTTTCTTAATTTTTCAATTTCATCAAACAATTGAATTTCTGGCTTTTTTAAAAAATTGGAGATTGATTCTAAACTAAATGATTTTATTTCTAATAATCGTAGGATTCTTACCCATAGTGGAATCTGCTCGTTCCATAACGTGTGTCTTGCCAAATCTGTCACATGAAACGTTCCATCTTTATTCAAGTCTATTAGTTTTCTCTCCTTTAATGATGCCAATGAATCTAATATTCTGCCTACTCCTAATTTCTTTAATTCTGAGTTTTCAATATCCTTCTCGTTAAAATCTCTGCCATTTTTAATTCCTAAATATAATATCTCTAAATCAATCGTACCTAATTTTGGCATTATTGTTATTTTGTATTAACCGTTATCATCTTTTCCACTGGAAAAATATATGTGGACTCTATCTGATTAGTATATGGTCAAATACGAATTACCTCGATTACCATATGCATATGATGAACTTGAACCATATATTGATAAAAAAACCATGGAAATTCATCATCAAAAACACCATCAAGCATATGTTGATGGTTTAAACAACACACTGGCAAAAATTTCTAGCGAATTTCATCCACAGTATGTTACATCTATCTTGTCTGATCTAAGTGTGATTCCTGAATCTGTTAGAGATGATTTTGTTTTTTTTGGAGGTGGCTTTGAAAACCATAAATTATTTTGGGAAACAATGACTCCGAAAAATAATAGTTGTCCTAATGGCAAGTTATCTGATTCGATTGATGTGTATTTTGAAAACTTTGAAAATTTTAAAAATGAATTCACTAACAAAGCATTGTCTATTGAGGGAAGTGGATGGTGTTGGCTTGTATTTAATCAAACTTTTAATAAAATAGAATTGATTACTACTTCTAATCAAGACAGTCCATGGTCAATACGAAAAATTCCTTTATTGGGATTAGATATGTGGGAACATTCGTATTATCTGAAATATCAAAATAAAAAATCTGATTATATTGCATCATGGTGGAATGTTGTAAATTGGGATTATGTGGAAAATAGATTCTCTGAATTAACAGACTAGTCTTTTGTTTTTTAATTTTATTTACATTCGTTTGATTTTTTTGAGAAAATATTACAAATATCCAACATCTAAATGATCAATCTTATCTTAGATATTCACCATATGATTACATGAGTACTCTGTATAGAATACAAAAACAAGGACTAGATGAAAATAAAATAAAACAAGCGTTATCCATGTTGCTTATAGATCGAAGGAATGAATTTCGTGAATTATCCGATGTGTTATTACGAACACCAAAATCTTTAGAATCAATACAAAATTATGATGAATTTGTATTGAATTTTTGTTTAGAGGTAAATGATGCATTTAAGACTTGGTCAGGACAAACAAGTCTGTCTATCAACTCTCCACAAAAAGCATTGACTATATTGCGACAATTATCTCGAGATAAAACTACGATGAATCAATTGGCGCATCTTTTAAACATCTCATATACACTTGCAGATGAATTCAAAGAAATCTACAGGCGTCTAAAGTAACTCTTTTTATCATCACTAAATTAAATTCTATTTTTGTTATTACAATAACCTCTTCTTCATAACTGTGAAAATTAATTTTTTTATATGGTTTATCGTTGTCTTATTTGCAATACTGAATTAAAATCTCCAGAAAAATTAGATGAGCATCTGCAATTTGAGCATAGATGGGGAGTTAAAAAATAAATTCTAATCCTTGAATAAACATAATTTCAATTATCATTATAAAATATTAAATACTGTTAATCTCAAGTTTCTGTAAAATATAATGATTTAATGAAAGATGACTTGGCGACTTGTGAGATTACGATGAACAGGTTTATGCTGTCTTTCATTATTTCATAATAAATTATGAATACTTTAAAACATGAAAAAATCTATTCGAAACGATAGTGTAATTCTATGTAGTCTCTAACTGAGAAATAAATCATGATTGACACTGATTTAAAAAATCTAATTCAAAATAAAATTCGTTTGATTTATCTAGTTTTTATGATTTTGCATAATTATTGATCATATACCATTAGACTTTTTTCTTCTAATAATGCGTGTAAGTTATGAACAGATCTAAATACATCCGCTTCATTTTTTGCACCAGTACAAACGAGTTTTCCAGACGAAAATATCAATATCACAGTTTTAGGATCTAGCATTCTATGTATTAATCCTGGAAACTGTTCTGGTTCATACATGCTTCTTGGTAATGTTCTGGCAGCTTTTTCCAAATGAACTTTACCGCCTAGATTAATCGATGCTACGATATTTTGGACCGTAACAACTGCATCTTTTTTTACTTTAATTCCCTCCTTTCGAAGTTTTTGTACTACTGTTTTTACTGCACTTCTTGCCATTTCTTCTGATTTTGAACCCGTACATACCATTTTTCCAGTTCTAAAAATCAATGTGGCAGTTTTTGGATTTTTCAATCTAAAGACTAATCCTGGAAATTGATCTGGATGATATTCTGTGTCTGGAAATTTTTTAGTTATGTCGTTTAAATCGAATTTTTGGTCTACTGATGCCGAAGCAACTACATTTACAATGCTAACCATGGGTTTTGACTGAGGCATACTGAATTGTTGTAAATCGCTTTATATATTCTGGATGGACTTGAACTTCATTAAATTATCTCTTTCTCATCTTTGACCTAGAACATTCATTAAGAATGTGAGGTAGAATTTATCAATGGACTTCATGCTTGAAGAAGAGCTTATGGATTTAATGACATTTTGTTTACAATATCCTGATTCTACAGAAGTAACTGAAAAAAAGAAAAGAATTACTGAGATAGGGCAGGAACTTTTTTTGGATGGTGGAGTTGATGCCCTTGAAAATTTCTTCTTTGCATTAAAAAACAGAATTATTCAAGAAATAGAAAAAGATCCATCCCCCCTGCGTTCGCTATGGAATGGACTATCTACTGAATGGCACTACTAGTTTATCTCAGTGAGAAATTCTAGCCTCTGCCAATTCTAAAAATAGCTGTACTGCATTTTGGGCAGGTGCCTTTTAGAGCTGGTTTGCCATTTTTCATGGTGTATGGTTTAGCGCCTTCGATGTCTCTTTTATCTCGACACTTAACACAATATCCTATTGTCATGACATTACTAGGCACAGACTTCTATTAGCGAGATCTTGTTAATTTTTTTTTACTATGAGGCAAACCCCTGATCCTATTTTTGTATTCAAATTTTCACAATTTTGTTATTTTTATGCTTATATTATTTGAAATAACTCCATTTTCAGTCAACTGGTTATTTTAAAAGTCACTTTTTCTGCTAATGCATCTAAATTATTCCATGATTTGTTGCTTCCTTCCTCTGATACATCCCAGACAAAAATTTCTACCGTATATTCATCTGATGTTAATGGTGTCCATGATAATGCAGGACTGAAAGTCTGTTCCGGTTCAAGTGATAAACCGTTTATCCAACCTAATGATACTACAACTCCAATTTGATTTTTGACTTGAACAATATATACAAATTTTTGTATTTTTTCTTGATTGTTTTTGATATCTGTAGTAATCTGAACATGTTGATTTACATTGACTTGATTAGATACCTGCTGTCCAAATGAATCGACAAGTCTTGGATTTGTGACGTCCACTCTGTCTAGTTGCGTTATTGCATACGCAGGAATAATTAAAATCATCATGGAAAATATAATCACCAAGATACTCATAATCTGCTTTATCATGAATTTCTGGCAATTTTTTTGTTAATAAAGCGTTTCTACATCTTATCTTGATTTAACTGGTTTAATTCTAGTTACATTTTTTTGATATCTGCAATGAATTTTTAATATGTGTTATCTTTATTTTTTAGCCGTATTCATATTCTGATTCTATAATAATCCCATCTCTCTGGGTCAAACTTTGTTACAAATTCTGCTTGTTCCTTGCCTACTCTAGAACTAATTACATCCCTTAAAGCAAAACTAGTCAAAAATTTGTATTTTTTAGCATGTGCTTGCATTATGAACATGTGTCTCATTTCACTGCCTCCCTTTAATCCCCAATATCCCATTTTCAATGCTAAAGGTTCTAAAAATATCGTATTATTAAGACCGTAATTTTCATCTCGTATTTCTGGTCTTAATCTATAATTTTCCAACGGCCCCCCTTTTGCAAATCCTACTATCTCTCCTTTGCAATCATTTAGTCTTAATGTGTTGAGAATTACATTTTGATCTTTTATTGATTCTTCAAAGTTATCTCTTGCAAACTGAAGTGGTTTTGGTAACTCTAAAAATATTGGGAATAAAGATTTGATAAATTCTGGTTCAGATCGTGTTTCTAAATTTTCAATAGTTGGTATTAATTTCAAATTATCATATGTGTAAGTTGCTTGTATGGAAATCTCCTGTTGTCTGATATTCATAAATTCTAACACCGTGTTAAAAAAATTTTTCCTCATATGTTTTGGTAATGATTCTAAAATAAATCTACACATGTCAGTTTCTTTGTTTAAGAGTTCTTCAAAGTATGCTACAGAACTTCTTACAATCAATGATGGTCTCCACGCTAATGCATGTGCATTCATTTTTGCCATTTCCATAGCTTTTGTAAAATTGCCTAGCGCATAACCACTAATTCTGTCTACAACTGAAAGATACCACCCTAAATTCATAAAATGTTCTTGCATTACAGCATCATTTTTTGTAATCTCTGATTTGTTAAAACATTCTTTAATCTGCCTCTCGGCATTTTCTTTTAATTGACCACTCCAAGGATAAGTCGTTCGAAGTATTAGCACTTTAATTATTTCAAGATCTAATTTTGCAGTATCAATTAATTTTCTCAGTTTTTTGTCTATTGAAATAAATTTTAAAACGCTTTCTTCATGTGGTTTGTCCACATTTTTTTGAGGATCAAAATCATGAAATAATGCGGCAGTATACAAATACTTTAAATCGTTAATTGAAAATCTTTTTGATGTGTTATTCAGATTTGCAGATAACAGTGCTACATATGTAACTTCTAATTCATGATTGATGTTGTGATATCCATAGTAATCGCTTCCAAGTCCCTGTGTCTCAAATAACTCTATTGTGTAATCTAACATTTCTATGTAACAATCCTCGTCTATGCCACTTTCTACAATTAGACTCATGATTTCATTTCTCATCGTGTGAGGATTTGCGAATTCTTGCAACAAATAGTGATTTCAATTCTTATTTTTAAATATGCTTCCTAATTTCTTGAAAATTTCATCTGGAAATTCAATAATTTGTAAAAATTTCTGTATTCTCACGAAACACTCAATAGAATTATCTTTCTTTTAATTATTATTGTCAGTTGACTTGGGTTTGCTTGAATCTCTTATGAGCATTAATGAGAAGGGATCTTTGGAATATGTCTTGTATCTTGATGATAAAAGGTATTCTTTATCTGATGTTGTTATTGTAAATTCTCCAACTCCTGTAAATTCTCCCACTACTAGAGGAGGTGTATATTTTTCTGATACTTTTGCATACAAGATTAAGGGAACAATCAATGATCTGTCTATTATTCCATTATTGTCAAAAACTATGTTAGGTCCAAATACAGAATTTGGTGAAATTAAAATTACTACAAATTTTTCTAAAGATGAT
>DATIFS010000063.1:0-4166 GCA_035455105.1 Nitrosarchaeum sp. | reverse complement strand
CAGGATACAAAATCGAGGTAAAACCCGCTGGAGGAAGTTTCCCATCTACACCTCTTGTGGCAAATACTCAAAACGGTGCAACAACTTACACCCACACCGGCGTTTCTCCTGGTGCATGGGTTTACCAAGTTTCTGCTATAAATCAAGATGGTACTAGTCCGCCATCTACTCCAGCTTATGTTGAAGTCGTAGCATCACAAAATATTGTCCCTGGACAACCAGCAAGTCCTTCTGCTGTCGCAAGTTCTCCTACTTCAATAACTATAAGCTGGAATCCCCCAGCATACAACGGTGGACCTGCACTTACAGGTTATAGAATTGATAAGAAAATAGGTAATGGCAATTACCAAATCCTTAGTTCAAACACAGGCCCTGTTACCTCATTTTTGGACCAAGGTCTCACAACTGGAACCACATATTCTTACAAAATTTATGCATTAAACTCAATTGGAGCTAGTAATCCATCGGCCGAAGTTTCAGCTACACCGACATCGTCATCATCTTCTTCCAAACCCAATCCTCCAAGTCTTGTGGCCACCCAGATGTCTTCAACACAAATCGACCTTTCGTGGACCACACCATCCAGCAGTTCTCAAATTACCGGATACAGGATAGAGTACAAAGCAGCAGGAGGTTCATTTGCTACACTTACCAATACTGGAGTAATTAACACGTATTCACATTCAGGTCTTTCCTCAGGTGTCACATACACATACAGAGTATACGCGATTAGTAATGCAGGAACAAGTGATCCTTCAAACGAAGCAACTCCAGGACAATCATCAGCTGGGGTACCAAACCCACCAACTGATCTTGTTATAGGAGTTGCATCAAATACATCACTTGGTCTTTCATGGAAAGCACCTACCAGTGGACCGGCTGTTACTGGATATAAAATTGAAGTAAGGTCTGCCAATGGAGGTTACACTGTTCTTGTTGGAAACACTGGCACCACAACAACATCGTATACTCATTCTGGTTTGGTCTCTGGTACTACATACACCTACAGGGTGTCGTCAGTAAACTCTGCCGGGACTAGTCCTGCATCAAGTGAGGCTTCTGGAAAACCATCAAAGACAACTACACCAACAAATCTTGTTGCAGTAGCTACTGCTCCAAACCAGGTCAGTCTCTGTTGGTATGCCCCCACAGAAACTTTTGGTCAACCAATCTCAGGTTATAGTATTGAAAAAAAATTAAACGTTGGAGTATATGATTGGGTAGTTGAAGACACTGGAAGACAGTCAACCTCCCATGTAATTACAGGACTGACATCTGGCACAACTTACACTTTTGTAGTATCTGCTGTATATCCACTTGGTTCTAGTGGACGATCAAACGAAGCAACTGCCATGCCAACAACAGGTTCTTCTGCGCCTCCTCCATCTTGTGCCACATCAACTAGCACACCTACACCACAAACGGGAGGCTCACCTAGTGCCCCAACTGGTCTTACAGCTAGACCCATTTCTCCATCCAAGGTAAACCTATTTTGGAGTGCTCCATCAAACACTGGTGGCTCTGCCATAACAGGATACAAGATTGAAATGAAAAGTGGTACAGAGGCGTGGTCTACCATAACTTCAAGCACTGGTTCTGCCAGTACAACATATGCAAAGGATGGTCTGATAACTGGTGTTTTGTATACGTTTAGAGTTTCAGCTATAAACTCCGTTGGAACAAGTCTTACATCAAATGAAGCTACGGCAACAACAAAGTCATCTTCAGAAGCTGGTCCACCTGGTGCACCAACCAATTTAATTGCAAAACCAATCTCAACTACTGCAATTAACATGACATGGAATGCCCCACTTGACAACGGGGGATTAGACATTACAGGTTACAAGATATCACAAAGGATAAGCTCAAACATATATCAAACTCTAGTGGCAGATTCAAAAAACACAAAGACATGGTATGTACATTCAAATCTTGAACCTGGAAGCACTCATTACTATAAGGTTACGGCATTAAATTCTGCTGGAGAGGGCCTTCAATCAACTGAGACTTTTGCAACAACATTTTCCTCCTCTGGTACTCCAACACCGACTCCTACACCGACGCCAACCCCTACTCCTACGCCAACCCCAACTACTCAACCCTCAATTGGAAGAATCAAAGTTACAGACACTGACTTTGCAATAAGATACGAGATAACTGGAGGAAAGGTATCAAAGGCCGAAGTTGATGTACCAACAAACTCTCTTTCATTTGATATCACAACAACAAGTAAAGGAGAATTAACCGTAACTCTGCCAAGGCAACTAATTGATGCCAAAAAAACTAATGACAAAGACGACGTCTTCTTTGTCCTCGCAGATGGTGACGAAGCAAAATATACAGAAAAAATAACTTCAAGCTCAAGAACACTTTCAATACAATTTCCCAAAGGGACCACCTTTATCGAAGTTTATGGAACACAAGCAGTTCCCGAGTTTCCAGTTGTAGCTCTTGTCCTTGTTGCAGGTATAGTGGTAACAATGATATTTTCAAGGGCAAAATGGAATAAGATCTCGTCTCTTTCAAAATAAAGTAAAATTTTAAACGTACAGTCTCATGGATTGCATATTTTGCAACTACAAGTCATCATCCCAGCTTTACCCATGCACTGATCGTGCTTTTCTTCTGAGCATTTGTGGCAAATAATAACTGAACTCATATTTTCTTGTCTTCAGACTGTGCCTAAAAATGTATGTATACTAGAACGATGAAATTATCGTGTTGTCAAAAAAACGTGAAATTCCAATAGAAATTGATGATCACTTTAGACTTTTTGGAAAAGAGCCTTGGGAAGTAAATTATGGAGAAAAATGTCCGCTGTGCAAAGCTAGAATAGATGAGTACGGATTTTGTTCATGTGGTTCTAGTGGAGGATAAAATTTGATTACAATATTTTCATCCGCTTTAAATAAAATATCCTATGGCAAAATATCATGACATGTATTTTTTGTAAAATAATTGATGGAGAGATTCCTGCTTTTTTTATTTATGAAAGTGATACACATGTTGCTATAATGGATAAATATCCAATACATCGTGGGCATTCACTAGTAATTCCTCGAAAGCATCACGAAAAAATTACTGACATGGATGTAGATGAAGTCTCTACACTTTTTTCCAAAGTTCCCTCAATTGCACGTGCTGTCATTGAAGCAACTGGTGCAGATGGGTTTAACATTGGGCAAAATAACGGCCGAGCGGCAAACCAAATTGTTCCACATGTACACGTGCATGTTATTCCAAGATATGCCAAGACTGGCTCAGCATGGCCAAAAAGACACATTGCTACAGATGGCGAGCTTGAAGAGCTTGCAACTAAAATAAGAAACTGTATGAAGTTATCCTGATTTTTTTTCAAAGGGTTTGTCGTCTATATCTATTGTAAGACGATGTTTTTTGATATAATCAAATAAAACTTGTGGACTGTCAATTTTATAATATCGCATCAAACTCTCAATGTTTTTGTCATCAAAAATATTGTACCCAGCTTTGTGATTTTTTGAATTCAAAGATGGTTTAGCTTTTTCCTTTTCCACTAGAATTATTTTGTTTTAACCCTTCATAAGGTTTTGTCCTAATCTATGGAAAATTTCGAGATTTTGATTGTTTTATTCCACAAAAAATCAATTCAACTCTTTAACTATGGATTCCATGTCCTTTCTTGTCAACCCGATTCCTTTTTTTGCATCGCGTCTTGCAAGTACCTTTCCATCTTCAAAGGCAATCATTGTTGGAACTGCCAAAATGTTAAATCTGTCCCAAAGTGGGTTTTCATCTTCATCAACTAGTGCTGCCTTTTTTTCAATCACACCAGAACTGATTTCTTCAAAGGTTGGCTTGAAATTCGCGCAGTATGGACACCAACTAGCATAAAATAAAACCAATGTCTTTTTGTTGTTTCCAATTACTTTGGAATCAAATTCTTCTGGCAACACATGTTCCATGATATTACATCATTTTACAAATTATTTAGAGCTGCTGTTAAAACCATTACTGATTTGGATTGTACCTTAAAAATGCACCAATTTTTCCAATGCTTGAAAGCATTGCACCATGCTCTGTAACCCCTGATATGACTTCGATCTTTGATCCCACTTCGCCTGCAATCAATGAAAGATAATCAACAATGTCTCGTTCGGTTGATTCCAAATCTGTGCTTTTGCAAT
>DATIFS010000062.1:0-14845 GCA_035455105.1 Nitrosarchaeum sp. | reverse complement strand
TCACCGAGAAATACAGTGTAACTTTAAGATCATTATTTTTATTATAACTCATCAATACATCAGATTGCTTCCAATCAAATTCTCCCTTTGCAGGCTCAATAAGATTCCAAAATAGATACACGTTACTTCTTCCAATTCCAGTAGATGATGCATCAGCGTAAATTTTGTGTAATTCTGGTAAGGATATTGATGGATTTGGTGTGTTAATTATAAGACCGATCTTTTCATTATGTTTTTGACTGGTAATTGGTTGTGTGTTTGGGGTAATCATCAACACTGCAATTATTGCAATTACAGCAATTATTGCTACACCTGCGGATATTCCTAGAATTTTCTTATTCACAATATTGGAAAATTCAAAGGAAGTAAAATAGTTTACAAAAAGTGTCAGTAGAGCTCATGAAACTCTTTTATTATGTGAATATTGTTTCTTAATTTAATTAAGTTAAGATAACGACGAGTGGCTCTGTAGCGGAGATTAATCCACAACCGGCTTGCAAAGCCTTAACACGTGGATCTTTACCACTCGTCGGTCATCGTTTATAACCAATGACTGAAATTTTCCCATACTATTGTCTCTATCCTGAAGTACAACCGCTGTATCCACATTCTATGCAGATACTACATCCTTCTACAAATACAAGATTGTTTTTGCATGTTGGACATAGACGATCTTCAGATACTTCCTGTCTCATAGGTTCGGATGTAATTTCTTCATCATGAAACTTGAGTTCAAGTGAATCATGTACATGAGATTTGATGTATGGGTTCGTAATCATGGTTGTTACATAATTAGTAACGTGTTCACTTGGTGTAACATCAAATGTTTTTTGTGCATTTTCACTTGTCATATGAAGAACTTGTTTGTGTCTAGAACCATCACGATACACTGTGATTCCTTTTAGTCCTAATTCGTGAGCAAGTAGATATGCTGATTTTACGTCTTCTGCAGTCACATCATATGGCATGTTGATTGTTTTGGCAATTGCATTTCCTATCCAGTCTTGCCATACTCCTTGGGCCATTAGATGATCTGCCCAGTGAATGTCCATTGCAGTTACATAGACATCTTGCATCCATTGTGGAATTTCAGGAATTCCTTTCAAAGATCCATAGTTATCTGCAATCTTTGCAAGTAATTCGTCACTGTATAGACCATGTTCTTTGAGTACTTCTTCAACAATTTTGTTGGTGTAGAAGAATCTACCTACAGTTACTCTCTTTTCAAACACTAGAGCAAATGCAGGTTCCATACCGTTTGAGCAATCTGCAATCATGGACAGAGTTCCTGTAGGAGCTACTGTAGTAGTCAAGACATTTCTTATACCATGCTTCTTAATTTTTTCAATTAATGCATCCCATTCATAACAATGAGATTCTTTTGGTTTCTCATAATATCCAGCAATTGGAATTTTTCCTTCTGGATATTCTGTCTTTGAGCAAAGTGGGAATTCACCTCTAGATTTTGCAAGTGCCACACTTTCCTCCATGGAGTAATATGTCAGTGCTTCAGATAGTTTTGATTGCAGTTCATACCCTTCTTTGGAATTATATGGGATTTTTAGTTTGTACAATAGATCTGCAACTCCCATTACACCTAGTCCAATTCTTCTAGAATCTTTTGATGCAATATCAATTTCTTTTACAGGATAGTGATTCACATCAATGATGTTATCTAAGAATCTGGTGGTTTTTCTGATTGTTTCTTCGTATCTTTGCCAATCAAATTTGTATTCTCCATCTGCTTGTCTTTTTACAAGATTTACCAAGTTGATAGAACCAAGATTACATGACTCATATGGATAGAGACTTTGTTCACCACATGGATTTGTAGCTCTTAGTGGAGCTTTCCTTGCTTTTGCAAATACGTTGTATTTGTTAATTTGATCAAAGAAGATCAATCCAGGCTCTGCACTCTTCCATGCAGATAGAGCTATCAAATCAATTAATTGATGTGCACTGATTTCTTTTACTGGTTTTCTGTCACGAGGACTACGTAACATGTATTTGCCATCAGCTGAATTTACAAGTGCATTCCAAAAGTCTTCCCAGATACCTACACTGACATTGAAATTTTCTAACACGCCAGGTTCGGTTTTATTTGTAATGAATTTTTCAACATCTGGATGCCATGCTTCAATAATTCCCATATTGGCTCCTCTTCTTTTGCCACCTTGTTTTACAACTTCAGTTACTGTGTTGATGATATTCATGAAAGATACAGGACCTGATGCTACACCAGATGTTGATGCAACAATGTCCCCTTCTTCACGAAGATCTGAATAGTTGATTCCAACTCCACCACCGGATTTGAAAATTAGCGCTGCGTCAGAAGTTGATTTCATGATTTGTTCCATGTCATCAGGCATACCAAGAACAAAACAGGCAGAAAGTTGACCAAGTCTACCACCAGCATTCATCATTGTTGGTGAATTTGGCAAGAAGTCTTGTGCAGTCATTAATTCAAAATACTCTGTGATCTTGTCTGCATAGTTATCTAATTTTTTGGCTGCAAGTAATGTGAGCAAATCTTTAAAGCTGACTTTCATTTGGCCTTTGTTTGCAAGTGTTAGATAGTGATTGATTAAAGATCTAAAGTGCCACTTGTTGAGGAAGTATTCACCAATTTTGAATTTGTAATCAAAATTGTCTAGTTTTTCTAGATATGTCTTTGCTTCTTCAGTATTTTGTGTGATGTTTCCAGATTTATCAAATACTTGGGCATCATATAGAATATCACCTATTCCAACGAGAATTGCTACTCGTTCAAACATTTGAGTAGGAGATTCGATGATTTCATTTTTATTATTTCTAAAAAGGTATCTTGATGCTAGTACTCTTAAGCAATTCAGATCAAAATTCTTAGATACCGGATCTAGAGTTTTATTGTTTAGGACTTTCATTTTTTCATCTCTTAATTTTCTTCTTTCATGTCTGTAAACGATGTATGCCTTTGCAATGTCACTGTTACCACAATCGATAAGAGTTGATTCTACAATATCCTGAATATCTTCAACACTAGGAGCCCTAGAATTTGTGAATCCCTGTTCCACTAGTTTTTGTACAACTTTATTTGCAAGTTGATCTGCTAGCACACGATCGGCTTTAGATGTGGCTGCCAACGCTTTGTATATAGCGTTTGAAATTTTATTTTGATTGAAAGCCGTTATAGCGCCACTGCGCTTACGGATCTCATTGATAGTACTTTCTATTTGTGATTTATCCAATTATAATCTCCTCGGAACTTCTAAGAAAGAAGACGGTATAAATGATTTGGCAGTTTTTTCTAAAATTTCAGTTCAAAAAAATTGACAACGGTCCAATTGATCTCGTAGTGCTCACAGTCATAAAATCATAACGAAGATCGCAAACGGAAACTGATCAAAATACTTTCTAAAATGATCGGAACCAGTTTTTGATTTACGAATTTCAGATCACGTATGAAGACTTGCACTTTGGACATTTGTCAACAAAGGGTTCATCTTTAAACCCACACTCACCACAGAGTGCTACCTTCTTTACAGCTTTGAATGAAGATGTCAATTCTGCTGCTTTCTCAATGGATTTTTTAATATCAGCTTGAGTAGCATTCTGATCAATATCAAGTGTGACTAGTAAACCACCATTAAGTAATTTAGATAGTTTGTTACATTCAGAGACAATCTCAGTTTTACTTGTGTAATCACCTATTTCAGAGGCATGAAGAATTATTCCTTGTGAGTAAGAATCACTATCCATTGAATTAAGAGCAGAGTTTTTACCATATTTCTCGCCATCTAAGTTTGCAAATCGACTAGATCCTTCAGTTTCAGTCATGGATATCGCTACAGTATCGCCGAGTTCCTTACCTTTTTTGGCTGCAACATCAACTGCAGTTTCTATTACTTTATTGAGAACATCTCGTCCTTCTTTATTATCTTGGAATCCAAGAATATTAAAAACAGATTCCTTTAGACCTACGAGATTAACAATAAGTGATACAGAGCTTCTTTGCATGTATTGTGTATTTTTTGCAAGTATTGGATTTAGTCCTCTTCTAGTAAGATCAGAAATATCTTTTTTTCTTAATGCCATAGAAGATAGTGCAGGTTTCATAAGTAATGCAAGTCGTGCTCTAAAGTATGTTTCATCTTTATTGGATTCAAATGCAAGTCTTGGAAGATTGATTGAAACAGATTGTAACGTTATTGCTAATGGACCAGAATTTTTAGTTGTACCATTTGTTATGCCATAACTTGACACTTCACTTTTTGCAAACATTACTTTTCCACCAATTGAAATTATTTCTGCTAGTGCTTCAGAAACATCAGTAATTTTTCCTTTATCGAAATCTACAATCAGACCAATTTTAGGAATTGGTGTTATTTTTGTATAATTTTTGTATGCATTAATTATTGCATTAATAATTTTTAGATCAGAACCTAATTGAAGTCTAATTGAAACATTAGTACTTCTTTTGTTATATTTTGATGTAGTAGAAGCAGTTGCAAACGCATCTGTTAGTTTTTGTTCAAGTTCTGGAATATTCTTGGAATGTTTTGTAAATAGTGAAACTAATCCATCAAGTACAATTTCTTGTGAAGCTTCTTTGGAAAGTAAAGATATGATTATTGACAAAGATGATGTAACGTCATCAAGTGTTTTTGATGATGTAATTCTTGATACATCAAGATATTTTCCACCAAGAATAACTCCATCTTCAATCAATTCTTTTACGTTAACAAATATTGTATCAGGTATCATTGACCAAATTCCTGGATTTGAAATGTGCATATCACCAGAAAGATGAGAATCAGCGACGTCTTTTGGTAACACATTTGTAAGTAAATTTTCTGCAAATACTTTCTGACCAGTGTTGAAAAGTAGGCCCTCTGCACCGTTATCTACATTATCTAGATTTGTGAGCATTTCTTGAATGTCATATACAGGCATGCCTAGGCGTGCTAGTTTATTACGGTATTCCTCATGACCGTGTTCTAGAAGAACAGAGTTTACCATTTCTCGAATAAGAGATCCGGTAAGATAGGTTGTCTGATATTTGTAAATTCTATTTTCAACTTCTTCAGTAATTTTTTGAGCTAATTCTAATGGAAGACTACCTTCACGAACTAGTGATTGAATAATTTTATGGGAATTGAATTCTTCTATTGATTCATGTGATGTTCTAACATACATCTTTCCACTTTCAATAATTGATCTTTCTTCAATTTGTCTTGCCAAGCTCAATACAAGTTTTCCAAGGTTTGTAATGGTGTAACGTCTTTCAGATTTGTTTAGTGCTACAAGAGATTGTCTCAATAATTTTCTTAAATGATATGCAAATTTACCACTCTCTTTTTTTGATTTGAATCCAGCTAGAGACTTTAGTTCAGAATATGTTAATGGGCCTTTTGAATTTAAGATTCTTAAAATATCAATTCTATTTGGGCTTGCCATAACAGAAAAGATCATTCTTACACGCTTTGATGTAGATTGAAGAATTCCGCTTCGCTTTGGCTCTTCTAGTTCTTCATCTAATTCCATGTTAATTCACTAAAAAAGGAAGGAGTAATTAAGACTTATGACTAGATCGTTTTTAGATATTTTTAGATCTATTTTCTTATTCAAATAAAATTTGAATGATGTTATAATATTACCAGTGTCGAAAAAAATAAAAATATATAAGATTTTTAGATCAGTTTTCTTGTACATCTAGAGAAAATTCAGATGTAGATAGTTTTTGTCCACATGAAGGACACTTTCCATTATATGGATTCATAATATCTTTTAGAGACTTTAGCATTTTCATATTAGCGATCTTTTCTCCACATTTACCACATGTAATTTCTACAGACATCAAAATGATCACTGTTTCAAAATTATTAAGAAATGGTTATGATTTTTTTTAATAATTCAAACAAATAATTTTACTGCTTTTTAATGATGATTCCACAACCAGATTCAAAACCTGCTATTTTGGCTCTAGTTCCTACAGGTAGATCTTTAGGGGTTGAAATTCCTGCCATAAATCCTGAAATTCTCAAATGTGTGTTGTCTAATTGCAGCACAACAAATGCATATGGCGTATATTTTTCAAATCCTGCTGGAGCCACAGTTATTATGGTATAAGTGGCAATTGAGCCTACACCATCTAAAACAACATCCTCAAATCCTTTGCTACCACATTTTAGGCAATAGTATGCAGTAGACAAATGAAGATATCCGCACTTTGTACATTTATGAGTTAAGAGTTTACCTTGTTTGGCATATTCAATAAGTTGTTCTTCAATAGTCATTTTACACACTTTGGAATATATGAACAGCACAACTTGCGCCAGTTGCACCAAAATTATGAGTTAATCCAATTTTTGCATCTTTAACAGTTCGTGCTCCAGCTCTACCAGTTAATTGATCAAATACTTCTACTACTTGTCCAACACCTGTAGCTCCAATTGGATGTCCTTTTGATTTAAGACCGCCAGATGGATTAATTGAAATATCTGAATTTAATTTAGTTCTATCTTCACGTACAGCTTGTACACCTTTACCTTTTTCAAAGAATCCTAAATCTTCAGTGTCAACAATTTCTGCAATTGTAAAGCAATCATGTACTTCAGCAAAATCAATATCTTTTGCAGTGATTCCTGCCATTTTGTATGCATCTGCTGCTGCAATCTTGGTACTAGGAATTGTAGTCAAATGTTCACGTCCTTGCAATGCAGCAGGTGAACCTCCTCTGCCAGAACCAATGACTTCGATATAATCACCACCGTGTGCTTTTGCAAATTTTTCAGAACATAAAATAACAGAACTTGCACCATCAGAGAACGGACAACAATCATAAAGTTTTAGAGGACTTGCAACTACAGGAGATTTCATAACATCATCAATTGTAATTCTCTTTTGCATGTGAGCTTTTGGATTAAGAAAACCATTGTCATGATTCTTTACTGCAACTCTTGCAAAGTCTTCTTCAGTTGCACCAAACTCTGTCAGGTAAGCCCTTGCCATTGATGCAAATAATCCAGGAAATGATGCACCAGCTTGACCTTCATAAAAAAAATCAGAACAATATGCAAAGTAAGTTGTAGTCCATTCAGTTCCTGTATGAGTTACTTTTTCAACACCAGTTACAACAAGACAATCGTAAAATCCGGCTGCAACATTGGCATATGCTTCTCTAAATGATACTGAACCGCTTCCACATGCAGACTCTATTGTTAATGATGGTTTATCAGGAATTCCTAATCTACTCATTAAAACAGGACCAAGATGTACCTGCTTGTCTGCAACGCCAAAGACGTTTGAAATGTAAGATGCTTTGATCTCTTTTGGATCTATTCCTGCACTTTCTATAGCAGCTACTGATGCCTGAGTAGTGATATCAGCTATACTTTCTGGTAATTTACCATATTTCGTGCTACCAGCACCAAGAACACAGACCTTTTCCACAAATGTCACTGACCAGATTCCCTATAAAAATTGTTTTAGTAAATTCATTATAGAAAATGCCCTCAAAGAAAATAGATTTTCAAATCTTACAAGTAAAAACGGCAAGACATGTTGTAAAAGCTACAAAATCAAAAATAGCAATTTTCAAAAAAGAGATCATACAGTATTTGGACATTAATGGATATCTTTCTTGGTCATCAAAAGAGAGAAAATATATGATTCTTGGAACAAATTCTCCAAAAAATGGATTAGTAGAATGCCCTGAATGTAGACTAGGTCAATTGATGGTAATTCGATCTAGAACGACTAGAAAGAGATTCATGGGGTGTTCAAATTTTTATGGTGGTTGTAAGGCATCATCGCCACTTTTACAAAAAGCAAAACTTAGAGCAATAAAAATGCCATGTGATGTATGTAAGTGGCCAATGATAATTTTTCGTTATTCAAGAAAACAGAAATGGACAAGGCAGTGTTCTAATTTTAATTGTGATAGTAGAAAACCTAAGCCTTCAAAGTAGGATAAATATCTGTTCTTCTATTTTTCAGTAGCGGTAGAATTTTTCGAATTTGTTTTACAGTTTTTAATTCAATGTTAACATATCCAATTCCTTGTTTCTTTTTCATATCAAGTAAAATCTTTCCATAAGGATCAATCACAATACTTCTTCCACAATAAATATTTCCTACTTGATCTGGTGCTATTACATAGCAACCATTTTCAATTGCTCTTGTTTTATTAATTGTAATCCAGTGTTCTTCTTTCATGTTACCTTTTACCCATGCTGATGGAATAATGAAAATTTCAGAACCTGCTACAGCTAATGATCTTGACATCTCGGGAAATCTTAAATCATAACAAATCATCATGCCTATCTTTCCAATTGTAGTCTTTACGGGTTTTGCAATTTTTGAACCATGTACCATTTTATCTGATTCTCTAAATCCTAGTGCATCATAGAGATGAATTTTTCTATACGTTGAGATTACCTTACCTGATTTATCAATAACAAATGAAGTGTCATATACTCGATTTTTTTTTGTACTCTTTTCATAAAATGAACCTACAACTTGGATGTGATTTTCTTTGGCAGTCTTTGCTATAGTACTTACAAAAATTCCATTAATTGTTTCAGCAAGATTGGCTAATTGTTTAGATGTTTGTGATGAATTTGTATAAAACATCATAAACTCTGGAAATGCAATAAGTGTTGCTTTTTTGTTTGCAGCTTTTCTAATATAGTTGGTAATTTTTTTTAGATTAATTTCTTTATCAATAGAAGCTTTGAATTGTACAACTGCAACTTTCATTAAATTTGTAATTATTAATGAGAATAAAAAGATAAAGTGGTACAAATGTGAAATGCACTATTTTGTTATTATGCAAATTAGTTGTAATTTATGTAACTGACCATAATGTGTGCATGTCTATCCCTGTGACTGGAATAGAATTATTCCAGTCATTTTTTAAAATAATTAAAGTTGGTTTCCTGCTAGAAACCAATTTTCTTTTGGATTATCCTCAAAAACTACAATAACGTGAGTTTCTTTTGTTTTAAGAATCTCGACTGCTGATTTTGTGATTGCTTTTGCATATTCGTCTTTTTGTTGTTGAGTTCTTCCTGGATACATTGATACAGTAATCAAAGGCATGATTAGTTTGAAAATGTTTCTGGGATTTATTCTTTAGACTATTACTTGTATGCATTATACCCATATCTTGTTCCATATGTAAAATCGGAACTATGTGTTTTTTTGTATATGTACCCTGTAGCAAGTCCTATAACAAATCCACCAATATGGGCAAGATATGCTACACCATCTCCAGCAATACCAAATCCACCAACAAAAAATGGAAGTAAGTTTTGAAAAACGAGCCAAAACGGCAAAAACCATTTTGCTTGAATGTGCATCATTCTCATAAAGAATCCCATCATCATCACAGTCTGAATTTTGGCTCTAGGAAAAATTACTAGGTATGCACCAAGTATTCCAGATATTGCACCTGATGCACCTATTGCAGGAATCACACTGTTAGTATCACCAAGTATGTGAACCAGACCTGCACATATTCCCCACATAAGATAAATTCCTAAATATTTTATTTTACCAAATTTTAGTTCAATGTTATCACCGAAAATCCATAAAAATAACATGTTACCACCAAGATGCATTATACCACCATGCAAGAAAATAGAACTTAGAAGAGAAACATATGGTGCATCAGGACATGCTATGTGTAGTGGGCCTTTACCAAAGTCGATAGTTGATACAGAACCACCTGTAACACAATTTGGAATTGCCCCCCAATTAAAAAACAAATTATACGCATTGTTATTTGTAAATTCTATAAATTGCCCAGTTACTGCAATTTCAATAAAAAATACAATAACATTAACTATGATTAGTGCATAAGTTACCGTTGGCTTAAATCCTGATGGATGTGGATTTTCATCTCTTAATGGAAGCATTAGATAACAAGATTGATTAAAATTTGTATAATAAGATTATTCAAAATATTCATTAAAAAAGTGTCAATCTCAGAAATGTGTATTAAACAATAATTATTTTTCGTTCAACGAGATTTTCAATCATCTTTAAAAAATCATCATCTGAAATTTTATCTTCTGACCACCATCCTGCAGTTGTTTTGATCCATGATGGTAAGTTCCAAGTTGATGGAGCAGTTACTTCCTTTGATGTTACAACAATGATTCCTTTTTCAAACAAATAATGCACTGCTTTAAGAAATTCTGAATCAGGCATTTGATCTGTGGACCACCAACTTGCAGTTGTTTTGATCCATTGTGGGATTTTAGAAGTTATTGGAGGTAAACCTTGTTCAAAACCAGTAATTTTTAGAATGCCTTGTGATGTTGGTTCTACACTAAATGCAACATGCCAAAATTTATTCTCATCCATACTTTGAATAAATTTTATAGGTTTATCGTTTATAGTAACATTAAATTTTTCTTTACCTGAAATTTGTGGAAATTCAAAATTTGCATAAGTTTCAAGTGGATAACTATTGTATCCTCGCATTGTAAGAATGGTTCCATCTTCTGTAAATTTAGCATCTGAATACCATGCACCTGAATCATATCTAAAATTAAAATCACCACCATTTTTCTTGGTTGTTACAGGAATTACAGCAGTATCCACAGGTGCAAAACAACTATAGAAAAATACATCATCAGTTATAGAAGGATCAGGATACATTGAAAAATTTAAAATTTGATCAGGTTCTATTTTTTCAATATATTCAATGTTGTGAACAATATCAAGTATTTTTTCATGACCGTGGGCTATAGCAAGAATTTTTGGATTAAAGATTGTTTGATTTCCAATATTATGAATTCTTCCTGTAACATGACCATCATCATGTTTGATTAATGTATTATCATAAAGAATTTGAATTGGTATTGGATCTTTTTGTGTTTTTACAAATTTAAGATCAGCTTTCTGTAATATGGGAGAATCTCCAATAACGTCAGGAAATTGTATCTTAAATGGAATGTCTGTTCTTGGCGGAATTGGTACATGTGATATTGTTTTGGTAAATGTATTTTCTCCATCAATTACAGTAACAAAAATAGTTGGAATTACTGCAAAGTCATTTTGATTTTTTACATTACCTCCAACTGTGTAAACTCCTTGATAATCAAAATATCCCACATACTCTTGTGGAGGTATGAAAACATCAGCAAATGCAAATTGAGAAATTAATAGTAAAGTGAATATAAATCCGATTAAAAGAAATATTATTTTCGATTCTAAAAGAGTTGAAGATAACTTTGAATTCAGATGTATATTTATCAAGTTCATTTTATCTATAGCATTTCATTAACTAATCTATAATTTCTTTTGTGTTATTAGATATGTACTATATAGGATCAAATAGATTTTTTGACTATAGATTATTTAAACAAGAGATAATAAAATGAGGAATTTGGTTGTTAGGTCCACTTGTTTGGATCTTTTTTCCAAATTTGTTTACCGTCAATAGTCACTTGATCCTTTTCTTCAAAGACAGTATGCCATTTTCCATTATGAGGAAAAATTTTATTCATTTCCTCTACTTTCTTGTTAGTAGGTGCTCTGTTCATCAAAGCTCCCCATCTCATGTTAGGTACTTTTGGAAGTATATCGTTAATGTCTTTCATATTTTATCACTTGTTATAATACAGAAATCATCCAATTTTCATTATTCCCTCTTTGATCAAATACTGTATTCCTTGAACAAAAGAGTTATCATCAATTGAACCATCAGCCCACCATCCAGCATTGTTTTTAATCCAAGATGGGATTTGATTTGAACCAGTACCTGTACCTTGAGATGTTGGAGGAATTTTCATTATTCCCTCTTTGATCAAATACTGTATTCCTTGAACAAAAGAGTTATCATCAATTGAACCTTCTTTCCACCATCCAGCATTGTTTTTAATCCAAGATGGGATCTTTGAAGTTGATGCAGTACCAGTACCTACATCAAATGAACTGCTAGCTATGCCAGAGAATGTTTGTAAATTATCTAATCCATGACTAAAAAGTGCTAGTGTTATCTTGTATGTACCTGTAGATTGGAAATTAAATTCATGCTTGTCAATGCCTTCTGTCAAAAGAATACCAGGTGAATTTGGGTTAGTGTTTTGTGATTCATAAATCACGGTTCCAGAAGAATCCTCTATTCTATAACCATATGTAACCCATTTTAGTAATTTATTGTCTTTATCAAAGAAAGTTATTTCAAATGGTATGTTTGAACCTGAAACTAATTTAGAATCGTATTGCACTCTAGCTAATGCACCACTGTCAAATTTGATATCAAATGAATTTTTTTCTGTCATCAGTCCACTGTTTGGAGATAAACTAAATTCCATGGTATTTACTCCAGGTTTATTAGATTTTGCAATATCAAAAATATTTTCTTTACTTAAAAGAAAATGAAGGATCAATGTATTTTCTAATGAATATGGATCGGCAATTAGCATTCTTCCAGTAACAGGAAATCCATTCACAGTTGCTGTATACATATCAGCCTGAGAAAATTCTTTAAAAGAAGTTGGAAAATGAATTTCCTCATGAACAAAAACATTTTGTTTTTCTAGTCTTGGAATATCCCAGTTAAATGGCATTGAAAATGAAACCGTTTTTGTGGTTGTATCGTAATTAAAATTATTTATTTGATCATAGTATGATGTAACAGACAGATCATAAGGTTTACCTCCAGCAGAAATTGTTTCATCAAATATATCTCCAACACTTAACCAAGAATCAAATTTAGGTGCGTTGGATGGAACAAAAATATTTCGGTCATTATCAATACCAAAAATTTCTATGTTAAAGTGATATAATCCTGCATCAAGTAAAATTGGAGCTTTAACAGTAATTTGATCATTTGTTGAAGTCCACCCTCCTTGAAATGGTTCTTGATCACCATAAACAATAACTTTGTTTACATCGATATCCTCAGACTGAATTTTAATTGTTAAATCTCCAGAATGAGTATGAAACAAATTTCTCATCAAAAGTTTTCCGTCTTTGTCAACTGTAACAAAAAATGACGTGTGTTTAATTACTTCACCAGTTTTAGCGTCAAAAAGACGTAATTGTAGAAATTTATCCCCAACTGTATCTTTGGTAAGAATTGGTGGACTAATTTTGATAAATAGACTGGCATCTCTATCTCCCACACTTGCAGGTGGAAGATTTTCTTGTGTTAATCCATCACCGTAAACATATGAAGGAATTTGTGAAATTATCAGTAGAGATATAGAAAAAATTACAATTACTAATTTATTCATAATAATATTATTCTATTTTTGACATATATATGACTTAACCTAAATACCATTACTGATTATTTTGAGGATATACTTGTGGTTTTATTATGCTTAAAGAAATTGCATGATCATCAATCATAGAACCTACCCCCACTGAAATATTTTTTATCCTGATTTCTATTTTATCAAAGTCATTTTCAGAAATACCATATGTTGGAGAAAGAATTTCCTTTACTTTTCTTTCTGTATCAGATATTACATTTAGGTTTGATTCTAGTGTAACATCTAATGTAGTCTTGATCATATTTTTAGGAATTTTACCAGTATCATCATGAAGAATATAAAATGATATTTTTTCAAGAACAACTTCATGTGGTAATGTATCAAGAGCATTTGCAGTAAAGAATACTTGAACATCTAACAAGTTTATGTCATTTGAGGAATATTGAATTGTCGTGTTTGGATTAGCAGGATTATAATCTTGTGGAATTGTAATGTATACAAATCCTTCTACAGCAGAAGTATTATTTTCAAAGCCTATGACTTTTTTAATATCCCTACAATCAAGTCCTGTTGATTTTTGATGATCTAATGTCATTAAAGTTGAATGAGATGTTGTTCCATCATCCACAGATACAAGCCATAAGAAAGAAATTTTAGATAATTGTTTGTTAGTAATACTAATGTCTGTATTATAATGTCCTGGTCGTAATGGGCCTTCATCTCCCAAGATAGAACCACATACAAATTTTGCCACATATGTTATGTCATTATTTGTATTATTTGCGATTTCATTATTTTGTGCAAAAACTGTATCTAGAAAAATTGGAGAAAATGTAAGAAAAGCAGCAGTAATAATCAAAATTACGTAAGAATAAATGGAAAATTGGTTCAAGTTACAATAGGATATTCATTTAGTTATTAATCTCTGTTACTATTGTAGAAAAATTAGATTATAAAAAATAAGTTTTAGATTCAATATTTAAAATTAATAATTATTTAATTTTGTGATTGAACATCATATGAGAAAATGTGTTTGTTAAAATGATGATATATTGATACTGTAGAGTTGAAATGTAGTATTAATCAATTTATGAGATTTGATAAACGTCTAATTTTTATTTATGATTATAAATCAAAAAAGAGATGAAGTTTTTAATAATATTATTTTTAATTCCACTATTAATTATTCCAGCATTTGCTGAAACAAATTCTCAGACTCTATCAACAGAAAAAGGAACATTAGATGTTCAACTATCATATGACGATATTATGCCAGGGCAAGAAACTAAACTAGCTGTTGATTTTATCAATCCTCAAACAAAAAAAATTCAAGAGCATGTTGATTATACAATTACAGTTTCAAAAGATGGTAAAGCAGTATTTGGACCAATACCACTTACCCATACATCAATAGGATCAGTAAAAATTCCAGTTGAATTTATCAATGAAGGGGTTTATTCTGTAGAATTTGAAATTCAAGGAATATTATTTCAACCAATTCCTTCTGAAAAAGTTGTGTTTAACGTTCCAGTTGGAAAATCTGCTGTGCTACCTACACCTGTTGCTAAAGATAAAAACGGTGGTGGTTGTTTAATTGCCACTGCAACATTTGGTTCAGAGTTATCTCCTCA
>DATIFS010000061.1:0-4436 GCA_035455105.1 Nitrosarchaeum sp. | reverse complement strand
AAACCGCGATGTTTCTATTGCACTTCCAATTTCTAGACTTCCATAAACTTCATCTGTTGAAACGTGAATCATTTTCTTTTTTTGATTTTTTATAATTTCAAGAATGGTAAAAACTCCTTTTATGTTTGATTCTAAAAATGGTTCCGCATTAGAAATGCTCCTATCAACAAATGATTCAGCCGCAAAATTTACTATCACATCAGAATCCGAGATCAGTTTTTTCATGATATTGTTATCAGTTATATTTCCAGGAATGAACTTGTAATTAGTTGAATTTTTTACATCTTGTATATTTTTATGATTTGAACCAAAAAATTCTGCATCAATATTGATCACATCAATATCTTTATGGTTTTTTAAAAGGCGCAGGATGAAGTTGCTTCCGATAAATCCCAGACCACCTGTCACTAATACCTTCATTACACAAATGATATTTCATTTCTTAATAAAATCTTGGATGAGGTATGTAGGTACAATTTACCTAAATTATACTATGACTAAGTATTTTTGAATCTAAACTCTTATGATAAACAGACCACATCTGTTCATATTGAGTCAAGATAAGCCATTTTCTACTAAATTAGAAAAACATCAAACCAAAAGTACTGTAGATCAGCACATTAATGGTTCATTGACGGTGATTTGGAGAGACTGGGACAACATAATAAAGAATTATCCAAAGATGATTTATGTTAGCTCTGTAGAGCCAGGTGAGATCAAAGGCCCACACCTCCACACCAAAAGGAATAGTTATTTTGTTTGTGTTCACGGAAAAGTTATTTTCATATTAAAACACGAAAATGGAGATTATGAGGAGATAGTTTCAAGCGATGACGAGCCGACTCTTGTTTTTATTCCAAAGGGAATACCATCAGCGCATATTAATTTATCAAAATACACATCAAGAATACTTGCATTAGCAGACATAGCTTGGCGTCCTAATGATGATGAAATGAAAGATGTTTCTTTTTCAGATTATGATTGGAAGAGGTGGATTGGCAATTAGAATGGATTGTATTTGTTGATTTATTCAATAGACAGAAGTACTGGTCATCAATTACTCAATACTAGAGAAGTTATTAGTCAACCTTATTTTCTGGTAAATTAAAGATGTCTAAATAGATGCAATTTGTGATAAAAATTGATTAAATTAAATGGTTTATTTTCTAGTAAATTTGCTATTGCTTACGTCTTATCCGACTCAGTTTCAACCATATACTACTATAGTGTAAATTGTACTGTAAAAGGAGTTCAATTTGTCAGGGCATGACTTTGAAAATAAAAAATCACGTGTAGAAATGAACAAGCCCAAAGATTTTTCTTTTAATCCATTTTTGTTTTTATTCATAATTGGTTTCATTGCCCTTCTAATGAGAATATACTGTCTGCCTCGTGGCATTCCACTTGATTTAGATGCAATACAATATTTTTCCTATGCAGCAAAAATTAATCATATTGGACAGTTTCCAACGCAGGATTTAGCTAATAACGGATGGCCAACTTTTCTTTCTAGTTTCTTTTTCTTTTTACATTCAGGAAATTTTATTGACTATATGGATCTACAACGCTATGTATCAGTTGTACTATCAGTTTTAACGATAATTCCAGTTTATTTATTATGTAGAAGATTTTTTGCTGCTCGATACTCACTTTTTGGTGCAATTTTATTTGCATTCGATCCAAAAATAATTACAAATTCGGTTTTGGGCGTCACAGAACCATTGTACATTTTTTTAGGAATTATGATGTTGTATTTGTTTTTTGGGAAAAACAAGGGATCAGTCTATTGTTCATTTGCAATAGCAGCGTTATTCGCTTTGATCCGATATGAAGGATTGTTATTGATTGTACCTTTGTCAGTTATGTTTTTTGTCAGATTTAGAAAAGAAAGCAGAATTCCACTAAAACTTCTTCTAGGAATAAGCATTTTCGCACTAACCATACTTCCTATGGCATGCGTAAGAATACAAACCACAGGTCAAGATGGATTAACAAGTCATTTATTTGCAGGCTCAAATTATGTATCAGAATTTGTCATAAAGGGTACTCCTGATGATGACTATCCAATAAGCGTTAATGAAGGTCAAAGCAAGATACCGTATTTTATTTTTAGGGGAATGGATACTCTTTCTAAATATCTGATCTGGGTAACAATTCCAAGTTTAGTCTTGTTTGTTATAGTTGGTTCATATCTGATTATCAAAGACAAACGATACAAAAACATTGATTACAAGATAATAATGATGATTCTTTTTAGCATTACACTTTTGATTCCCGCATTTTATGCTTATATGCGCGGAATTCACGAAGTACGCTATTTATTCATAATTTTACCTATTTTCTATCTAGTTTCATTGTATGCAATTAAAAGACTCACAAACAAATTTAGGAAATTTGGACTTGTTGTGATCCTGTTTACAGTTGGGACTTTTCTTGTGTCACTGCCTTTTATTGAAAATAATAGAATAGATTATGAACATGAAAGAGAGGCTTTTCTTATTTCCGAATATATTGTCAAAACACCTAAGGTGATTAATGCTGATCCGATAGATGGGAACTATATTACAACTGCCCAAGTAGTCAAGAAATGGCCAACAATTTTGTCTCCTGCAGAATTTGATGTCACACGCATATCTACAGTTGGCTTTAATTCATTGGAAGATTTTATTGAAAAATCAAAGAAAGACGGCCTCACACATCTTGTAATTGATGGGAAGGAAAGCAGACCATCTTTTCTACGCGAGGTATATTACCACGAAAGTAATTATCCGTATTTGATAAAAGAATACGACTCATCTGATTATAATTTGAGATACCACGTAAAGATGTACAAAATAGACTACAAAATATTTGATGAAAGTAAATCAATAGAAAAAACAAATTAGATTTTATCATGTCAGAAAAAGCAAAAAACAAACATTGGTTGCAGAAACATAAAACCCTGCGTAGAATATATCAGCAGATCTATTATGGAATATGTAAACGTCATATCTATGCGCTGACTGGGCCTTTACGAGTCTTACCTGACTTTGTTGTCATAGGAGTGGTAAGAGGTGGAACTACTTCTTTGTATCAATATTTAGGCGAACATCCATGCATTGTAAGATCTGCCTATGACGAGCTGGGGTTTTTTGACAGCAATTTCGAGCTTGGCCTTAACTGGTACAGATCGCTTTTTCCCACCGTTTTTACAAAAAATCGAATAAAATCACGACAAAAACAGTTCATGACATTTGATGTAACTCCGTTTTACATCTATAATCCAAAAGTTGCACAAAGAATTCTTGAAACCCTACCCAAGGCAAAGCTGATTGCAATACTAAGAAATCCAATAGACAGGGCGTACTCTAATTATCATCTCGGCGTGCGCGGTGGCAATGAAAAGCGCTCCTTTGAGGATGCGATAAAAGAAGACGTAAAGACACTTGAGCATGCAAAATCAAGCAATATTGCCGAAAACGAATACTATCAGTCAATTGTAGAAAAGTCATACCTTGCAAGGGGGTTCTATGCAGAACAGCTGAAAATCTGGATGAATCTGTTCCCAAAGGAGCAGCTCATTGTGATATCAACTGAGAATCTGGCTGCAGATCCGCACAAAACGCTTGGACAAGTGTTTTCGTTTTTGGGGTTGCCGGAGTACAAAATAAAGGATCTTGAAAAGAAAAACGAAGCTAAATATCCACAGATGAACCCAGAGACAAGAAAGTTTCTTGCGGATTACTTTAGGCCATACAACCAACAGCTGTACGAGCTCTTGGGAAGAAAGTTTGAGTGGGATGAATAAATTATGCTAAAATTTTCGTCTTATTTTTCTCATTGTGTTTTTTAGGTCTTTTTTAACACCGGGCTCTTCAATTTCAGAATCATGGTAGAGCCCCCATAGTTTGTCATAATCTTTTTCTATTTCTTTTATTTCTGATGAGTTTCTTGTAATCAACACATACTCGGCAAAATTCCAAAAGCTATTTTCAGTCAGATTCGCAGAGCCAACTATTGCACATTTTCCATCCATGACATAGATTTTGGCATGAATTAATGCAACTTCTTTTGGGCTAACTATTTTGTATTCTAATGAAGGCATGACTGATTCTTCTGATTTTACATCATTTTTGGCAAGTCGTATGAAATTTCTAACCAACAGATTTGTTTTATCGGAATCGGCAGCATGACTATCACTGGTAATTACTTTAATTTTGATTCCAGCCTTAGCCATATTGATTAATTTTTCACCAAAAACGTATGAGATTGCAGGACTGGAAATCAATACGTAATCTTTTGCTGAAAATAATTCCGATTCAATGTATTTGCCCACTCCCTGACCAATATGAGTTTCCATAAATGAAGAAATGTTATTTGGTATTAATGTATTATTTGGCTAATCAGAGATGCTTCTAATCAGGTGAAATGCCTCTGCTCTTTTAAGTCCTGATTCC
>DATIFS010000060.1:0-11252 GCA_035455105.1 Nitrosarchaeum sp. | reverse complement strand
TTACTGTTGATTGCAGCACCGCCACATAAAATCGGGATACTCATATTATTTTTTCTTGCATGCTCTACAAAATATTGCATCTGCTTTGATGTAGATACCAAAAGTGCTGATAATCCAAGTGCATCAGGTTTTACTTCATCTATTTTTTCCAAGAATTTTTGCATTGGCACCTGTTTTCCAAGATCATAAACAGTATAACCATTATTTTGAAAAATTGTTTTTACCAGATTCTTTCCAATATCATGAACATCACCATAAACAGTTCCAAGTACAAGTTTTCCTTTAGACGTGCCTTCTTCTTTAACTAGATATTTTTCTAATTCTCCTACTGCTGCCTTCATACATTCAGCAGATTTGAGAACAAATGGAAGGATTAATTCGCCAGAACCGAATTTGTCACCTACCTCCTTCATTGCAGGAAGCAAGTCATCATTTAGTGTCCTAATTGCCCCATCATGTGTAATTGTTTGTGGAGCATTTAGAGAAAGAACACCATCATGATTTTCAATAATATCATTCTTGCCTATTTTTTCAGCAATAGCAGAAACAACATCATTTTGAATTCCATCTTTTAATCTATTTAAAATTCTAAAGTATGCACGCTTTCCAGGAGCCCATTTCGGATCCACATCCACTTTTTTTGAGATACTATCTACTTGTGAGCCTGCCTTCTCAAAATAAACAATTAATTCAGATAATGCGTTTGGATGAGTGTTAAAGATTAAATCTTCAGCTAATTTCTTTTCTTTTTCATCGATTTCTCCATAAGGAATTATTTCTTTTGCATTCACAATTGCAGTGTCCAATCCAGATTTTACTGCATGATACAAAAACACAGAGTTGAGAACTTTTCTTGCATAAGGAACTAATCCAAAACTAATATTGCTTAATCCCAAAGTGGTAAATGAGTTTGGAAATTTTTCTTTAACAAGTCGTATGCCTTCCAATGTATTTTTTCCTGCATCTAAGAACTCATCTTCACCGGTAGCAAGAGTAAATGTTAGAACATCAAAAATAAACTGTTCAATTTGTAATCCATATTTTTTTCCTGTTTCATAAAGTAGTTCTGCAGTTTCAACTTTCTCTTGCGGAGTTTTTGCCATACCTTTTGGTCCAATACACAGTGCAATTGCAGGCAAACCATACTTTGCCATAATTGGTGCAAGTTTTTCAAATCTGCTTCCATCCCCTTCCAAATTAATTGAGTTAATTATAGGTCTGCCAGGAATTTGCTCAACTGCCGACTTTATCACTTCAGGATCTGTAGAATCAATTACAAGTGGAGCATCAATTTCCAAACTTAATTTTTTGACAAGCTTTACCATAAACTGATGTTCATCAGCTCGTTCAGTAGTTGCAACACAAACATCAAGACAGTGTGCTCCATCTTCAACTTGAGTTCTTGCCAAATCAACCAACCCATCATAATCATCATTGAGTACTAGCTGCTTTGCTTTTTTGGAACCTTGTGTGTTTATTCTCTCTCCAATTATCAAAGGTGGAGGTAATTGCTTCAAATCAACTGCTTTTAGTGCTGAACTAACTCTAGGAATCAATATGGTATGTTCTCCTCATTTTTCTAAAAACCTAACCCTTGATAGAATAGTCTTTTTCGTCAATTACTTTTCTTAATACAGCAATATGCTGTGGATTTGTCCCACAACAACCGCCAATAATTCGAACTTTTTTGTACTGTTTAAGAAAATCACCTAAAACTTCACCCATTTTTTCCGGAGTCATCTTGTAGACTGCATGTCCACCTTGATTTTCAGGCATGCCGGCATTTGGAACTACCAGTATGTTGTGTTCATTTTGTTCATCAAGCCATCTGACACTTGGAGTCATTTCAGATGGACCTGTAGAGCAGTTCAAACCAAAAACATCAATTCCCATATCAGATACAGTGGTATATGCAGCTTGAATATTTGTCCCAAGTAGCATTTTTCCATATTGATCCAAAGTTGTATTTGCAATGATTGGGATTTTTTTTCCAGTTTTTTTAATTGCATCATGACATGCTTCAATGGCAAGCTTTACTTCCAAAATATCCTGACTTGTTTCAATTAAAAGAGCATCAACTCCTCCAAGAATTAGACCTTCAGCTTGTAATTCAAATGCTTCTTTAATTTCATTCAAAGGTTTCTGTCCTAAATCAGGATCATTTGAGCTTGGAAGATAACCTGACGGTCCCATAGAACCGATTACATATCTAGGCCTATCAGTATATTCTAAACAAACTTCTACTGCCAGTTGCGCAATTTTTTTGTTAAAGTCTATTGTTTGATCACCAAACCCATATTCATCTAATTTAATTTTATTTGAACCAAAAGAATTAGTTTCAATACAATCAGCACCTGCATCCAAATAATTTCTATGAATTTGTTTTATCCATTCTGGATGAGTTATTACCAAACCATCGTTAAAACCATCTTGATTATTTGGAAAATCTTTAGGTTTTGGATCATATTTTTGAATCTCAGTTCCCATTGCACCATCAAAAAGTAAGATTCTATTTTGTAATGCAGTAAGAAACGATTCTTTTTGTACCAATTTATTTTTAGAGTGTTTCTAGATTGTTTAACTCTTTTGAGTAGACCTGATGATACGTATATTGAAATTAGGCAAAATGGGTTTTACACATATTTATGCAAAAGATTCAAGTAAACAACCTAGTTCGTAGTGCAACCTTTTTTCAACATGCAGGAATTTCAATGGTGTTTGTATTCATGCCTTTAATTGCAAGGGGAGTTACAAAATCCATCTTCGAGGTTGGATTAATTGTTGCGTCCTTTAGTTTTGCCCAGATTTTATCAGAAATTTATTTTGGAAGACATTCAGACAAAAAAGGAACTAGGCTCAAATTTATCAGAATTGGATTCATAGGCTGTGCTTTAGCTTTTGGCGCACATTATTTTGCAAATGATGTCACAGCATTGTTTCTGGTAAGAATTGCGGCAGGCGTTGCAAGTGGAATTATGATTCCTGCAATGATTGCCTATACGTATGAAGCAAATATTGAGAAAAAGAGAGCTGCCACGGTAATCTCATTTCAAGCATTAGGATGGCTTGCAGGAATTGCAGCTGCCGGATTTGCAAATGATCTTAAGATCGTTTTCTTGATTAGTGCAGCTTCATTTTTGATGGGGTTGATTTTTACAATCAAGCTGCCAAATCCATTACAAGAAAAAGAGATTCTCCCAGGAACCACAAAAAAAATAATTTCAAAAAACAAGTTTCTTTTCTTATCATTACTTTTAAGACATATAGGAGCTACATCTGTTTGGACAATTTTTCCATTAATGTTAATGGAAAAATTAGGTGCAGAACTTTATCAAATATCAATTGTATATGTTGCAAATACGTTGGCTGCATTTATCATAATGAATTTAATGGCAGACAAAATCAATTTGTCAAATGTAACCAAATTCAAAATTGGAATTGGATGTACCACGTTTGTCTTTGTAGGATTAGCATTTATCACAGATTGGTGGATGGCGATGCCATTTATGGCACTAGTTGGAGCAACATGGGGACTAATACTCATTGCTGGAAACTTTCATCTAATGGATAACAATCCACGCTCTACATCAACCGGAATATTTAGCTCTACAATATCAATTGCCACAGTGGTCGGTCCTGTGATTGCAGGCAGTATTGCATTTATGTTTGATTATGTATCGGTAATGTATTTTGCAGTTGCGATAATTATCGTTGCATTTACAGTATCATTAAAAATAAAAAACTAAAACTTAACGTAGTCCCCATCTAGACATGACTTTATTTTCAAGTCTTTTGAAAATTATTCCATCAATTGCAATTCCAACCATCATGATCACTAACATTATTGCAAACACCTGAGAGATATCATTTAGTTGTCGTCCCACATTGAGCAAAAATCCCAGTCCTAAAAATGAAAACAGTAATTCAGCACCTATTACTCCTCTCCATGCAAAAGCCCAACCTTGTTTGAAACCAGAAATCAGATATGGAAAAGCGGCAGGAATTAAGACATATGTAGCCAATTGAGTGCCTTTTGCACCCATATTTCTTGCAGCCTCAATATAGTGGGGATTGATATTTTTGACGCCTGTGTATGTAGAAATAGTCACTGCAAACATCGAACCAATCGCAGTAACAAAGATGATTCCGCCATCAGTTAACCCAAACCAAAGTATTGCAAGCGGAACCCATGCAACGGATGGAATTGATTGCAATCCTAAAACTAACGAGCCAATAGTTTGATTTACAGTCTCCACTCTTGCCATAATAATTCCAAGTAACATTCCACCAACTATTGAAATAGCTAATCCAATTATCAATCTCAAAAGACTAGTTCCTATTCCATAGAACAGACTTCCATCTGCTGCAGTATACACTAGATCTTCAGCCACCTCATAAGGAGAAGGAAAAAGATTGTTAGGCCACAAATTTGTCATTGAGACAATCTGCCAGACAACTACAAGTGAGACATAAAAAATAATTTGTTTCATCAAAGTATTTTTTTTCATAATATCACTGGTTTTTCTTTACCTCAGGTCGCAATTCAGATAAAATTTCTTGTTGAAGTGGAAGAAGGTTTTGATCTTCTACAAGTCTTGGTCGCTTATAGTCAACATCAATTATTTTTTTAATCATGGATGGCCTATTACTAAAAATTGCAATCTTAGTTCCAAGCACTGTAGCTTCGGCAACATTGTGAGTTACAAACAGAATTGTCTTTTTTGTTTTTTCCCATATCAATTGCATTTCAACTAACAACAAGTCTCTTGTTTGTGCATCAAGTGCGGCAAAAGGCTCATCCATTAACAACACATCAGGGTCCATTACAAGTGCTCTAGCTATCGCTACTCTTTGCTTCATTCCAGTCGAAAGTTGGTATGTATATGAATCAGCAAATTTTGTTAATTGCATCATGTCCAAATATCGTTTTGATATCTGTGAACGTTCTTCTTTTGGAATTCCTGCCATCTTCAAACCAAATTCTACATTATCTTGTACTTTCAACCACGGAAATAATGCACCCTCTTGAAAAACTATAATTCTTTCAGGACCAGTAGTCACAACAGGTTTTCCATCAAATAGGATTTCACCTTCATCTGGAGTTTCCAAACCTGCAACAATTCGCAAGAAAGTAGATTTGCCACATCCAGAAGGTCCAACTAAGCAAACAAATTCACCATCTTCAATTTGGAGATTTATTCCACCCAATGCCTTTAGACGATGACTGTCATGTTTGAAATATTTTACAATATTTTTAGCCTCAAGTTTTGTCAATGTACTGAAACCTCCTGTAATTGGGAATTTGAATTTATGTCAAAGAAAATCCCATTCAGATCATAACCATGTCTTCCAAGATAACCAAGTGAGTTTGCCCTTTTAGCAAAGGTGTCAATAGAATTAACAATAGGATCAGATGTAATTTCTAAATTAGATAATGATTCATCAATTAGTTTATCAGAAAGAGACTTGCCAGTTTCTTTTTTCATGAATTGATTGAAAATGACTCTAGTCTGTTCTGGATTAGAGTTTATCCAGTCTATTGTTTGTTGATGTGCATCAAGCCATTTGTGTATTACTTGAGGATGTTGATTCACATATTCTTCTTTGGCAATTAATAAAACAGATGCAAATCTATGCTCGGGCCAAATATCTTCTTCATTAAATAATCTTGTACCATTTAGTTGTTGAACCAATATTGTAGCAGTAGGTTCAGCAACCCATGCAGCATCAATATCACCTTTTGCAAATAATGTGTAAATATCAGAATTAGGTACATTCAAAACAATAACAGAGCCACCTTTTTCAGCTGGTTTTAATCCATTTTCAGAAAGATATGTTCTAAGTGAGATGTCTTGGGAATTTCCAATTTGTGGTGCTGCAATTCTTTTTCCGTTAAAATCAGCAACAGAAGTAATTTTAGAACTTGGACTAACAATAAAACTAACACCACCACTGGCAGCACCAGATAAAATTTTTACATCATGATTTTCAGATTTTAAAAATCCATTAATTGCAGGTCCTGGACCCACATAAGCAATATCTACAGAGCCAGCAAAAATAGATTCAATCACTTGAGGTCCAGAATCAAATAAGATCGGTTCAATTACAACATCATTTCCAATTTGTTGTGCAAATGTCCCTCTTTCTATTCCAATAATTGGAACCGCATGAGTGATGTTGGGAAAATATGCTACTCGAATCTTGTTTTCAGGTGTAGTTCCATCAGATTTTATCAGTATTCCAACTATAGAGATTAGAATAACACTGATAGCTCCTACCAAAATCAATGATCGCAATTTCATAAAACAGCGTTATATTTTGACTGTTAAATAATCATCGAATTTTAGCTCAAGCTAGTTAGAGAGTTTGAAAGAGATTTTTAATTTTCAATGCAACACAAAAGATAAATTCCAAAATACAACGGGAAAATGTGTTTTATGGCTGAAAGAGGAATCCTTGCATTTTCTGGCGGACTAGATACATCAGTAGTGGTGAAATATCTTCAAGAAGAATACAACATGGATGTCATAACTGTAACTGTAGATGTAGGTCAAGGAGATGATCAGAAAAAAATTGAAGCCAAAGCAAAAAAGCTTGGAGTTGTAAAACATTACAACATTGATGCAAGAAAAGAATTTGTTGAAAAATTTATTTTTCCATCAATCAAAGCAAATGCACTTTATCAAAAAAAATATTGTTTGGCAACAGCCTTAGCTAGACCATTAATCGCAGAAAAAGTTTTAGAAATTGCAAAAAAAGAAAAAGTGACATCATTAGCTCATGGATGTTCAGGAAAAGGAAATGATCAAGTTAGATTTGACATCACATTGCGTTCAGGTTCAGATTTACCAATCATTGCACCAATTAGAGACAAGAACTTAGACAGAGTTACAGAGTTAGCATTTGCAAAAAAACATGGAATTGAAATTGATTCAGTAGCAAAAAGATTCAGTATTGATCAAAACTTGTGGGGACGTGCTATTGAAGGTGGTGTTTTAGAAGACCCATACAACGAACCTCCAGAGGACGCATTCATTTGGGTAAAAACAAAAAATTTGCCAGACAAACCAACATACATTGAAATTAAATTTGAAAAAGGAATACCTGTTGCAGTAGATGGAAAAAATCTCGAACCTATAAAATTAATCGAATACGTAAACAAAAAAGCAGGTGATGCAGGAGTTGGGATCGTTGATCATATTGAAGATAGAGTAGTAGGAATAAAATCTCGCGAGGTTTATGAAACTCCTGGAGCATTATGTCTTATTGAAGCTCACTCAGATTTAGAAAAAATGGTTCACACAAAGCATGAAAACAAATTCAAATCAATTATTGATGATGAATGGGCATATCTTGCATATTCTGGATTATGGCAGGACCCACTAAAACAGGATCTAGATGCATTCATTGAAACATCACAAAAACCAGTGTCAGGAACTGTAAAACTAAAACTTTTCAAAGGAAGCATGAGAGTTGTTGGAAGAAAGTCAGAATATTCACTATATAGTCATAAGATCGCCACATATGGTTCAGAATCAACTTTTGATCAAAAAATGGCAAAAGGATTTGTAGAATTGTGGGGAATTCAATCAACAGAAGCTAATAAATTACAAAAGAAAAGGTCAACAAAAATATGAAATGTCAAGAATGTGATGCAACTCTTAACATCCCAGACGATGCCTCTGTTGGAGAGATTATCTCTTGTTCTGATTGTGGTGCCGACTTTGAGATCGCAAAAAAAAATGGATCTATTGTTGAGCTAAAACAAGCAGAAACCGTAGGCGAAGACTGGGGAGAGTAATGTCAAAAATATGTATTGTATTTGACCGTCTAAGAACGGAAGAGAAGATGCTTGAAAAAGAGGCATCTAATCTAGGGCACCACGTAGTAATGCAGGATGCCAAGATAACTCAGATCAATACAGATAGTAAAAAAGAGAATTTTGATTTTGGCGATGTTGTTTTAGAGAGATGTGTGAGTTACTTTAGAGGTCTCCACTTTACTTCTTGTCTTGAATTTATGGATGTACCAGTACTCAACAAGTTTCAAGTTGCAAATCTATGTGGAAATAAAATGTTCATGACACTAATGCTAAAAAAATACAACGTTCCTACACCAAAAACATATTTTTCATTTTCAAGTGAGAGTGCATCAGAAAATATAGAAAAAGTTGGATATCCTCTCGTGATAAAGCCAGTCATCGGAAGCTGGGGCAGAGGTGTAATGCAACTAAAAGACAAAGATACAGCTGATGCAGTATTTGAGATTAGAGATATTACAGACAGCCCACATGATAGAATTTTTTACCTTCAAGAAGTAATCAATAGACCACCTAGAGATATCAGAGTCATCACTGTTGATGATGAACCAATTGCTGCAATGTATAGAAAATCATCAGGCGGTTTTAAGACAAACATTGCACTTGGAGCAGATCCAGAATTATGTGAGATCACAAAAGAGATCGAAGAAATTTCCATAAAAGCATCAAAAGCTATGGGAGGTGGAATTTTAGGGATCGACATAATGGAAGATAAAAAGCAAGGATTAGTAGTACATGAAGTTAACAACACTGTTGAGTTTAAGGGACTATCAAAAGTTTCACGCCGAAATATTCCCAAAGAAATGGTAGAATATGCCTTAAGATATGTTAGGAAATAAATTATAGTTCATTACGGGAGGAGTATGATGAAAGTTGGTGTTGTAGGAGCATCAGGTTATGTCGGAGGAGAAACACTTCGTCTTTTAGTAAACCATCCAGATGTAGAGATCGCAATGGTCACATCAAGACAACATGTTGGAGAATATCTTCATAGAATTCAGCCAAGTTTGAAAGGATTTACCGATCTAACTTTTTCGGAATTAGATTATGACAAGATGACAGATAAATGCGATATTGTATTTACTGCAGTTCCACACGGAACAGCAACTGAAATTGTAAAAGCATTGTACGACAGAGGTTTGAAAGTTATTGATTTGAGTGCAGATTATAGATTACACAATCCTACAGATTATGATAAATGGTATGGATGGGAACACCCACATCCAGATTATTTGTCAAAATCTGTATTCGGAGTTCCAGAGTTACACAGAGAAGCAATCAAAAAGGCACAGCTTGTATCTTGTCCAGGATGTATGGCAGTAACTTCCACCCTAGCACTTGCACCATTAATCAGACATGATTTAATAGACATAGACCATATCATCGTAGATTCAAAGATTGGCTCATCAGGTGCAGGCTCAGGTTCAGGAACCGCACATGCAATGAGAGCAGGAGTCATCAGACCATACAAGCCAGCAAAACACAGACACACTGGAGAAATAGAACAAGAGCTAAGTGAAATTGCAGGAAAGAAAATTCATGTTTCAATGAGTCCTCATGCAGTAGATGTAGTTCGTGGAATCTTGTGTACAAATCACACATTTATGAAAAAAGAAATGGATGAAAAAGAATTATGGAAAGTATTTCGTGAAGCTTATGGTGAAGAGAGATTTATTCGATTAATCCGAGACAAAAAGGGATTGTACAAATTCCCAGATCCAAAATTTGTAGTTGGTTCAAACTTTTGTGATATAGGTTTTGACATAGATGAAGAGAATCACAGATTGATTGTAATGTCAGCATCCGACAACCTAATGAAAGGCGCAGCAGGTTCTGCCATACAAAACATGAATGTTATGTGCGGCTTTGATGAAATGGATGGCCTTAGATATACACCGCTCACTCCAGTATAGAAATGATCACAATCAAAATCGGCGGGAGTGTAGTAGATAATTTACATCCATCAACTATTGCAGATATGAAAAAAGTTGCAGAGACAGAAGGATTAATCATAGTTCACGGTGGTGGAAAAGAAGTTACAAAAGTTTGTGAGCAGCTTGGAAAAGAACCAAAATTTGTAACATCACCTAGTGGCATAAAGAGTAGATATACAGACAAAGAAACTGTAGAGATTTTTACAATGGTGATATCCGGACGAATTAACAAGACAATTGTTCAAATGCTTCAAAAAAATGGAATTAATGCAATTGGACTTACAGGAGTTGATGCAAAAATAATTCAAGCAGAAAGAAAAAAGACACTGTTAATCATCAATGAAAAAGGTCGGAAGCAAGCAATTGATGGAGGATATACAGGTAAAATTACCAAAGTCAATTCTGATTTGATCAAATTACTTTTAGAGCAAGGTTTGACGCCTGTAATTTCACCAATTGCAATAAGTGAAGAATCAGAGTTCCTCAATGTGGATGGGGACAGAGCAGCAGCATATGTAGCAGGAAGCGTCGGTTGCGACAAAGTATTATTCATAACAAATGTGGATGGATTGCTAATGGATGACAAACTAGTAACAAAATTAACTCTAGCAGAAGCAAAGGAAATCAGACCAAAGATAGGTCCTGGCATGGAAAAGAAAATTCTTGCATCCACTGAAGCACTAGATATGGGAGTAAAAGAAGCACTCATTGCAAACGGTCAAAGAGAAAATCCTATATCATCGGCAATTGCACACGATAACTGTACGGTGATTAAGCATGACTGAAGATGACTTTATGGGAGGTTTGTATCAGAGATTCCCAGTTACAATTGAAAAAGGAGTTGGAGCACATGTTTGGGATATCAATGGAAAAGAGTACATTGATTGCATGGGAGGATACGGTGTAGCAATTGTCGGACATCAAAATAAAAGAGTGGTTAAAGCAATCAAAGATCAAGTAGACAAAATAATTACGGTTCACAGTTCACTATACAATAAAACCAGAGAGGAATTTCTCAAAACATTGATTGGACTTGCACCAAAAGGACTAACTCAAGTTCATCTAAACAACAGTGGTGCAGAAGCAATAGAAGCTGCAATAAAATTTGCACGAAAGTTCACAGGCAAAAAAGGAATGGTTGCAATGAAAGGATCATATCATGGAAAATCATTAGGCGCTCTTTCATTAACGTTTAATCCAAAATATAAAAAAGCATTTGAACCATTAGTTGAAAAAGTTTCTTTTGCAACATTTGGAGACATAGAGTCACTTCGTTCCACAATTGATGAAGATACCGCATTTGTTATTTTAGAACCTATTCAAGGTGAGAGTGGAATCAATGTTGCACCAGATGGATTTTTACAAGACGTAAGAAAAGTTTGTGATGAAAAAGGAATTCTGCTAATTTTTGACGAAATACAAGCAGGACTTGGCAGAACAGGACGATTATGGGCATGTGAACATTGGAATACTGCACCAGATATTTTATGTCTTGCAAA
>DATIFS010000059.1:0-15040 GCA_035455105.1 Nitrosarchaeum sp. | reverse complement strand
AATTGCAAAATGGGCTGATTCTCAAGTTGTAGTATACATTGGATGTGGTGAAAGAGGAAACGAAATGACTGAAGTGCTTGTTGAATTTCCACATCTTAAAGATCCACGTAGTGGCAAACCACTTATGGATAGAACAGTTTTAGTTGCAAATACTAGTAATATGCCAGTAGCTGCTAGAGAAGCAAGTATCTACACCGGTGTGACAATTGCTGAATATTATAGAGATATGGGATATGATGTTGTTCTTGTAGCAGATTCTACTAGTAGATGGGCAGAATCACTTAGGGAAATGAGTGGAAGATTAGAAGAAATGCCTGCTGAAGAAGGTTATCCATCATATCTTGCATCAAGATTAGCAGAATTTTATGAAAGAGCTGGTCGTATTAGAGCTGTTGGAAGTCCTGATCGTGATGGTTCAGTTACTTTAGTTGGTGCAGTTTCACCATCAGGTGGAGACTTCACAGAACCAGTAACAACACATACAATGAGATTTATCAAAACCTTTTGGGCATTAGATGCAAAACTTGCTTATTCTAGACATTACCCTTCAATTAACTGGATGAACAGCTATTCTGGTTATCTTGGTGATATTGCAAAATGGTGGACTGAAAATATTAACAGTGATTGGTTGTCTCTTAGAAGTGAAGCTTATGGTGTTTTACAAAGAGAAGATACACTAAAAGAAATTGTACGACTTTTGGGTCCAGAAGCATTACCTGATGAAGAAAAACTAATTCTTGAAGTTGCACGAATGGTAAAGATTGGCTTATTACAGCAAAACTCATTTGATGATGTCGATACTTATTGCAGTCCTCAAAAACAATACAAATTATTAAAACTATTAGTTGAATTCTATAGAAGAGGTCAACATGCACTAAAAGAGGGTGCATCATTAGCTGATATTCGTGCAATGCCTATTGTTACTACATTACTCAAAGCAAGAATGGATATCAAAGATAGTGAAATTCCAAAACTTGATCAATTAGATATTGATATGAAAGAACAATTCAAATCTATAATAGGAGTTAAAGTTTCAAATTGACAGCTAAAGGTGGAGTTCAATATAGTAAGATTGCAGAAATCAAAGGTCCACTAGTAGTTGTTGATGATGTTGAAAATGCAGCATTTGATGAACTTGTAGAAGTTGAAACTAAAGAAGGGGAAAGAAGATTGGGCAAAGTCCTCGAAGTTGGAAATGGTAAAGCAATTGTTCAAGTATTTGAAGGAACTACTGGACTATCAATTTCTGGTACTAGTGCAAAATTTGTAGGCAAACTCATGGAAATGCCAGTATCAAAAGAAGTACTTGGTAGAGTATTTGATGGATTAGGTAGACCAAAAGATGGACTACCAGATCCAATTGCTGATAAATTTATTGATATCAACGGAGAACCAATGAATCCAGAACAACGTGAATATCCAAAAGATTTCATTCAAACAGGTGTTTCTGTTATTGATGGAATGATTACACTAGTAAGAGGACAGAAACTACCAATATTTTCTGGCTCTGGTATGTCTCACAATATTCTTGCAGCCCAAATTGCAAGACAAGCAAGTGTTGTTGGAACAAAAGATGATTTTGCAGTAGTATTTGCAGCAATTGGTGTGCAATACAGTGAGGCAGAATATTTTAGAAGAAGTCTTGAAGAATCAGGCGCATTAAAAAGAAGTGTACTATTCCTAAACACAGCAGATGATCCTGCAATTGAAAGAATTATCACTCCACGTGTAGCATTAACTGTTGCAGAATACTTGGCATTTGATCTTGGAATGCATGTTCTTGTAATACTAACTGATATGACAAATTATGCAGAAGCATTAAGAGAAATTAGTGCTGCAAGAGAAGAAGTTCCAGGAAGAAAAGGTTATCCTGGTTATCTGTACACTGATCTTTCAACAATTTATGAAAGAGCAGGAAAATTAAATGGAAGAAAAGGAAGTGTTACACAAGTTCCAATTCTATCAATGCCATCTGATGACATCACTCATCCAATACCTGATCTTACTGGATACATTACAGAAGGACAAGTTGTACTTGGACGAGATTTATTCAGACAAGGTGTTTATCCACCGATCAATATTTTGATGAGTCTTAGCAGATTAATGAAAGATGGAATTGGTGAAGGAAGTACAAGAGCAGATCATGGTGAAGTATCAAACCAAGTTTATGATGCATATTCTAGAGCACAAGAAGTAAGAGCACTAGCTGGAATTGTTGGTAAAGCTGGATTAACAGAAATTGATTTGAAATACATGGATGTAGGTGATGTATTTGAAAAAGAATTTCTTTCACAAGCAACTGATGAAAACAGAACTATCGAAGAAACTCTTACTTTATTATGGAAAATTGTTTCAAAACTTCCAAAGAATGAGATTACTAAGATTAAAGACAAATACATAGACCAATACTATCAGGAAAACTAGCAGCATGTCATTTGGACAAAATGTAGCTGCAACTAAAATTGAGCTCTTAAAGTATAAAAAATCTAGCCAAGTTGCTAAAATGGTTCAGAAAATTTTAGATGATAAACGTAAGGTTCTTTTAAAAAATATTGAAGAAATGATAGAGGAAGCATCTAAAGCCAGAGGTGGAATCTGGGATCCGTTACAAGATATTTACAAATCAGTTAACGAAGCATATCTAGTATTAGGAACTAATACTGTAGATTCTGTTGCTGAATCTACACCACCTGTAATGGAAGTTGATGTACATACAAGAAGAGTTGTAGATGTAAAAATTCCTGCTCTTACCGTAAGAGAAAAAGATACAAAATCTATGCCATATGGATTTGCTGATACTAATTCATCCATAGATAGAGCAGCAAAACAAATCAAAGAACTACTCCCAAAAATCTGTAAGGCTGCAGAATATGAAAATTCAATTTTTAGTCTTGCAAAAGCACTTGAAAAAACACAAAAATTACTTAATGCATTAGAAAACGTTATCATTCCACAATATCAACAAAAAATAAGATTCATTCTTGCTACTCTTGAAGAAAGAGAAAGAGAAGAATTCGCAAAGTTAAAAAAAGTGAAAGCTAAGATGGAAAGTAGGAAATAATGGCAAAAGAAGAAATAAAAAAATTAATTGAAAATTCCAAAAAAATATTAGATCAAGATCATGAAAATTTTGCTAAATCAATTAAAAATGATTTAACATCATTCAAAAAGAAAACTTTAGATCGAATTTAACTCATAGCACATCATGATTTAAATATGGAATTATTAGGAAGCAATTTAGATGAAACCTCTCATTTTATTATTATCTGCAGCAGCAATTACATTTCTAATTGCAGGTGTAACAGATGTTGCATACGCTCAAGAAACTTCAAGTGGTAGTACAAGTGATGGTTCAAAACTAATTGGTGCCGGTCTAGCCTTTGGTCTAGCAGCAGGTGGTGCTGGTGTAGGTTTGGGTCAAGTAGGTGCAGCAGGTCTTGCAGTAATTAGTGAGAACCCCGCATTACAATCAAAAGTATTCATTTTCATAGGTATGGTCGAATCAATTGCCATCTACGGCATAGTCATGATGTTTATCATCCTAGGACAATAAACCATAAAAACACATTTTTTCAAATTTTTAATTTAATTATATTTTAGTTTGTTAACATCTAACACTCTTGCGCAATATCTGCATTTGAGTACTCTTCCTTCTTTGTCAATTACATCCATCACAGATTCAATGTGCTCCGTACTGTTTGTTATACAATCTGGATTCGAACAACGAAAAATTCTGTCTATTTCATTTGGAAGTGCGACTCTTCTTTTTTCAATTAATTTGTAGTCTTTGATAATGTTAATTGTTGCCTTTGGAGCAATCACTGAAAGCATGTTAGTATCATCATCTTTTAGAAATTTGTTCTCTACTTTGATTATGTCCTTTTTCTTAAATTTTCCACTAGGTACGTTAAGAGCAATTGTTATGAGACTTCCATCTTTACCGTCTATTCTTAACGCATTTAGAACTTGAAGACCCTTTCCCTCATCAATGTGGTCCAACACAGTACCTTCTTTAATTCGTCGAACCATAAGTTCGGACTCTTGCATCAGAATACTTTGTATAGTCACCTGTATATATCATTGAAAGAATGAACGAATTCTATCAAAAAGATATAATCTCTATAAAGGACTTTGATAAGGCCCAACTTGAACAAATCTTTGTTTCTACTGATAAAATAATGAAATTAAACCCAATTGATAGGAGGGAAATTTGTAAAGGAAAGACATTGGGTTATCTCTTTTATGAGCCTAGTACCAGAACCCGTCTAAGCTTTGATGCTGCTATGGCTTCAATTGGGGGTAATTCATTAGGAATATCTGAGATCTCATCATCATCAACCAAAAAAGGTGAGAGTCTTGCAGATACAGTAAGAATCATGTCGAATTATTCTGATTTACTTGTATTACGACATCCGCTTGATGGTTCAAGCAGATTTGCAGCTGAAGTTTCTTCAAAACCTGTTATCAATGCTGGAAGTGGTACAGAAGAGCATCCAACACAAGCTATACAAGATTTGTTTACAATAAGAAAAGAAAAGAAAAAGATTGATGGTCTAAAAATAGGAATTATCGGTGATTTGAAATATGGAAGAACCGTTTATTCTCTTTTATACGGTCTTGGAAATTACAATGTTGATGTACATTTAATCTCACCTGAATCATTAAGAATTAGATCTGATTCTGTCTACGAAATAAAGAAGCGATTATCTTTCACGGAATCTACTAACATAGATGAATACATTGATGATCTTGATGTTCTTTATGTTACACGAATACAAAAAGAAAGATTTCCTGATGAAGAAGAATATCTCAAGGTAAAAGGAAGTTATATTGTAGGATTGGATTTACTGCAAAAAATGAAAGATGATTCAATTATCTTACATCCATTACCTAGACTTGATGAAATTTCAACTGATATAGATAATACAAAAAATGCAAAATATTTTGAGCAAGCTGAATATGGTAAACACACAAGAGCTGCACTATTGGGATTAATTCTCAATGAAAATGGATTCTAAATTTTTAAAATCTAATCTTTAACTAAAATTTATTGCGTATTCCATATATCTAGCAACATAACTAATAACAATAGTTTGACAGAAACAAAAATTCTACCTATTTTTCCACTTGATTTGGTATTATTTCCACGACAGGAATTACCACTAAGGATTTTTGAACCACGTTACAAGCAATTAGTTGATGATTGTATGTTAGGTGATGGTCAATTTGGAGTATGTCTAATTGATACAAATAACTCAATTAGTGGTTGGACTGCACCAAAATTAATAGGTACAATTGCAAAGATTACCAAATGCAAAGATGTTGAATTAGATGGGATGCAATTGCATATTGAAACTGTTGGTAGAAATAAATTCAAAATTCATAAAATAATTTCACCATCACTTGTTCAGCCTTCTAATTATGATCCATATACTGTACAAGGTCATCAAAAAATCTCTGAATTACATGAAAAATTAGGAACTGAAGAAAAAATGTATATTCGTGCTGAAGTCGAACTGATTCCAGAAATAGATGAAAATGTACCATTAGATCAATGGGAACAACTTGTAGAGATGTGGAAAAATAAAATTATCAAACAAGCATTACCACAAACTGTTGAATCTCATGCATTAGATCATGTATTAGAAAAATATTATCTCATTACAGATACACCTACAATTGATTTTGTTTATTCTTTATCTGCACTTGGAGCCAAAGATCCAAATGAATTACAACCAATACTTGAGGCTAATAACATGGATGATTTAATTCAAAAAGTAAAAGAATTGCTGACAGTATAATAGTCACAATATGTCAATAACACTATTGGCATTATCAAAATATGGATTATTTGCAATAGCATTATCTTTGATATTTCCAGTATCTAGTGTTTATGGGCATGGATTAGGAATTGATACCATTTCTTCAGTGGATATTCAAGGAAAAAAAATTTCAATTTCAGTTGAACTTCCAATGTCTTTTGAGAAAATTGGTGAAAAACAAATTACAATTACTGCAACTGAGAAAGATACAAAACAACATGCAAAAAATGTAACATTTTTGATTGGTTTATTTCATGAAAATAAAATGATATTCAGAAATTATTTTTTCACACCTGATGGTGTTCTTCCAATTAAAGTAAATCCAACACAAGAAAGTGAAATTACAATTCATGGTGAACAAGATTCTCTATTAGGTGCATGGCATGGAACGGAATCTGATCCAATAATGATTTCTGGTCCTATTTTCAGTTCAGGTGGATTATACAATTTTGAAATTGAGGTAAGAACAATTGATGAACCAACAAACATAATTGAAAATTCTGGAGTCTATAATGCAGATGTAAGCATTGCAGATACCACTGAATTTTCACAAAAAGATGCCCAAAATCAAGACATTCAGTTTAAAATAAAATCATATTTTGATAATATCTCTAATTTTGAGTATGATCCTAATACAAAGCAAATAACATTTGAAATGCCTTTTGATTGGAGTGAAAAACAAATGTCTCATATTCCTGTAGTCCACGAAGAAGTACATTTTCCCAAGAGTTTTTCTGAATTCCTATCACCAAGTTATACAGGTAAAGTAAATGGAATTGACTTGTTTAAATCATCAGTTACAATTGATGATTATTCTGATGAGAATGATAGAATAGTGCATTTTGTATTGTTGCAGGATCATCTCAGATTCATAAAGAATCAACTACAAAAATCTGGAAACCCATTACCTAAAACAATTACTTTCACTCTTTCTGAATCTGAAAATGCAGAATTTCCATTAACTTCATTTACAAAAAGTGAAGACTATCAAGTAAATCTTTCTTGGGATCCGATAAAAATCACCCCGGATCAAGAAACTCTTTTTGTTTTTACAATTAGAGATGGTAAAACTGGAGAACCAATACGTAATTCAGATTATACTTTTGTAATAATACAAAACGGTAAAGAAATTCATAAAACAACAGGTACAGCACAAGTAGGTGGTGAATTTGAAAAATATACATTTACAAAAGATCAAACCGGTCCTACAATTATTAGATTTGAAAACATCAAAAATTCAGGTCAAGAAACTGATTTTGGTATAGTTGTTGCTCCAGAATTTGGTGCAATTACAGCTATAATTTTATTTTCTGCATTATTTGTAGTTGTTTTAGCATCACGAAATAGATTTTCAAGAAATTTAATTTCTAATTAATTTTATAGTGTGACTAGTTTTACGGTATCCATGTTTTTATTTATTTGAAAATCTTTTGTAATAGTTGATACTCTTTCTGAATCACCATCAATTACAAATAATTCCATGCATTTTTCTCCCTCAATCTTGCTGTGAAGATGAGTTGTAATAAGATCTTCAAAATTATGTTTTATTCCTGATACAACATGATCAAATTCATCATTGTGCACAACTAAAAGAATTGCATGAATATTTCCTGTCAATTCTAATTTCTGTTTTTCTTCTGAAACAAAAGTTCTGATTCCTGCTCGTATTGCTTCAGACCTACCAGAAAAGCCCATAGTTTTTTGTAGTTTATCTAATTCTAACAAAATTTCTTGATTCAGTGAAATAGAAATTATGGGCATAAAGAAGAATTGTTATTAATTATCTTATAAGTTTAGCAATTAAAGTTATTAATATTTTATAGAGTTATTAATAACTTATATCAAAATTGCTTGTGAATAACCAAATAAAATTAGCAATAATCACCATTACTATTACTATTCCTCTCATATCATTCGCTGTTTTTTCATCTGATTCAAATCAATTCAAAAAAACAAATGAATCAAAACTACAAATTATATCGTCATTTTACCCATTACATGAATTTTCACAGAGAGTTGGTCAAGAAAAAATTGAATCTAAACTATTAGTTCCTGTTGGAATAGAACCACATGATTGGGAACCAACAATAAAAGATGTACAACAAATGCAAAAATCTGATCTTATAATAATAAATGGAATTGGATTTGAAAAATGGGTTGATAAATTAAATGAAATGAATTATCAAGGTGTGGTAGTTGACACCAGTATTGGAATTACAAAAAATTTGAATAAAGAATCTTCTAATCATGAAAATGTTATTGGAACAAATGATCCTCATATTTGGTTAAATCCAGTTTTTGCAAAAATTCAAGTTAAAAATATCGCAAATGCATTTTCTAATTCAGATCCTGAAAATCAACAATATTATCAAGAAAACGCTGAGAAATATATCCACGAATTAGATTTACTAGATTTAAAAATTCGTAATGAGTTGTCTAGTTGTAATCATGATTTTATTTCATTTCATGATGCTTTTTCATATTTTGCAGATGAATACAATCTCACTCAGCACACAATAATTCCTTCATATGCACCTCATGTAGAGCCAACTGCTAAAACATTAGAAGATGTAATCAATAAAGCTAGAGATCTAAATCTTAAAGTTATTTTCACTGAAGAAACAATTGATCCTAAAACCTCACAGGTAATTGCAAATGAAATTGGAGGAAAAGTATTAGTTTTATCTCCGTTAGAAATTGGTGATAATGAAACTTATATTTCTAAAATGAATAAAAATCTAAATAATTTAAAAGAGGCATTGTGTTGAAAGTAGTTGAAATTGATCATCTAACAATTGAATATCCTGATGTAAAAGCCATAGATGATGTTAGTTTTTCTGTAAATCAAGGTGATTTTTTAGGCATAATTGGCCCTAATGGAGCAGGAAAATCTACACTTTTTGCTGCAATGCTTAGTCTTAATACAAAATACAAAGGTATAATCAAATTTTTTGGTACTGATATTAGAAAATCAAAAAACTATCTAAAAGAGATTGGTTATGTACCACAAAAACCAATTTTTGAGAAAAATTTTCCTGCAACAGTTAATGACGTTGTTAAAATGGGATTACAAAAAGAAGCAGATGAAGAAAAAATTGATCAAATCTTACAACAACTTTGGATACATGAATTAAGTGAAAGAAGAATTGGTGAACTATCTGGAGGGCAACAACAACGAGTATTTATTGCAAAAGCATTAGTTAACAATCCTAAAATTTTGATTTTAGATGAACCTGTTACAGGTATTGATCAACAAAGCATAGATCTTTTTTATAGCATTTTAACAGAGCTAAATTCCAAACAAAACATTACAATAATTTGGTCTTCTCATGATCTAGATGCCGTAAAAAAATTAGCAAATCATGTAGCTTGTCTTAATAGAACGCTATTCTTTCACGGCGAATCCGATGATTTCTTTGAAAACAATGAACTTGTAAAACAATATTCTGAAGCTTCAATGCAGGAACACATGCACCATCATTAGAAATGGTTTTTGAAATTTTAACTTTTAGTTTTATGCACAGAGCAATCATCTCAGGTATTGCTATTGCAATTTTATGTTCAATTATCGGTCTATTCTTAGTATTAAGACGCTATTCATTATTTGGTGATGCTATTGCTCATTCATCATTTGGTGGAATTGCATTAGGATTAATGATGGGAATTTATCCACTTTGGACTGCATACTGTGTTTCAATAATCAGTGCATTGATTATGACACGAATTAAAGACAGGTTCAACATATCTGGTGATGCCTCTATTGCAGTTCTTTTATCATCAGGAATTGCAGTTGGCCTCGTAATTATTGGATTATCTGGAGGATTCACTCTTGATATTTTCAGCTTTCTTTTTGGAAGTATTTTGCTTGTTAGTGTAAATGACACAATTTTAATTTTATTTCTGACTGGAATTATTCTAATTGTGATTCTTTTGCTTTATCGTCAGCTTCTTTACTCTACATTTAATGAAGAACAAGCAAAAGTTAGTGGTGTTCCAGTTGAAAAAATTAATTATCTTATCGTGTTTATGGCAGGAATCACCGTTGTAACTTCTATACAATTAGTTGGTGTTTTATTAATTTCTGCACTCTTTGTAATTCCAAATGTTACTGCAATAATGTATGGTAAAGGATTCAAACAAACTGCGATACTTTCAATGTGTTTTTCTATATTTTCTGTTGTTTCAGGAATTTTAATCTCATACATTTTTGATATAACTCCGGCAGGAACAATAGTGTTGTTTGCAATTGGTATATTTGCATGTACAATGGGATTAAAACATGTTGGGTTATTATCCAGACATAATTAATTCATTTAATCTTCTTTTATCTTTTAGATTTCTAACAAAAAATAATGATGTCGCAATAATACCCATTGCAATTAATGGTGACACGATCTCAGAATATTTTAATTGAAAGTTGTTTGTATTTTGTATTTCTGATACTGTTCTAGGTATCTCTGTAGTCTTTATCATTCCTAATTTGTTTCCTTGTTGTTCAACAAACCAAACATTATCTTTATCATCCGATGTTAAAAATTGTACAAATGATGTTGTAGTTGGAACTGGAACTTCGATCAAATTTTTATTATCTGGATCATATGCAACGATTTTATCTACAGTATGTTGTGCAATCCAAATATTTCCATATCGATCAAATGACATTCCATAAGGTAATGCATCTTTGTCTGGTACCTTAACTGTCTCAAATGTTTCAAGAATTGGATTAAATTTTGTAACTGCTGTACCTGTATGCTCTGCAATCCACAAATTTCCTTCTTTATCAAAAGCTAAAGCCTCTGGTGATGCAAGAGGATTTTCAGGCGTAAATTCTGAAATTTTATTGTCTTTTGGATTGATAAATCCTATTTTGCCTGTGGCAGATTCTGTAAACCAAATCTTTCCCTCATTATCAATTGTCAAAGCAAATGGTAATGAACCTCTTACAGGCATCTTGATTTCTTCAAATGTATCAGATTGTGGATAATATTTCAAAATTGTATCTTTATTTGTAATTGAAATCCAAATATTCCCATCAAAATCTGCTTGTACGAAAGTGGGCGTATTGTCATTAATTACAGGTGCTAATTTTGGTAAACTTTTTGTTTTGATCGTTTGATTACTAGGATCAAAATATCCAATTTGATTTCTTGGAGTGTCTGTAAACCAAATCTTTCCTTCGTTGTCCTTTGTTAGTAATATTGTGGTCAACCCATCAAATGAATATGAAGTAAAATTTTTAGTGTCAAGTGAAAACTTCCATAATTTTGGTGCAGATGGATCACTTACCCAAATTGAATCCTTTCCATCATACAAAGGATATAGAGGCTTTGAAGATTCTGGCAATTGATATTCTATGATTTCAGTTTTAAGATCATCTAGTCGTGGTTTGACTAGTAAATTCATTAAAATTGTTTCATTTGCATTTTCTTTTCTCTGAGTTTCTATCTCTACTTGCCATTGACCTGAAAACCCAAATGTTATTTCTCCTTGAAACTCAATTGGTTTGTTCTTTTCTTGTTTGAAAATTTTCATAGGAACTTCTATTGGAGCAATATTTCTTTGAGGGTTAGAAATTTTTACTTTAATCTGATCCGAATCACTCAATGGATTATTTTCAAAATCACTTATCTTTATAAAAATTGTATTTGTACCACTAGAAAATGGTGTTATTTTGACATCAAATTTTGTTTTTTCTGAAAATTCTACGGTATGAAAATCATATGAAATTTTTTGAGCATCAACCTGTTTGATTTCTCCTGCTGGTAATGTCCCATTGGTAAGTAAGGCAACAACTCCTAAAAGTACAATTCCCAAAATTACATCAAATTTCAATGATCTTCCTAATTTTTTGTGTATTGCTATAATGGAGCCTATTCGTAAATCTTTTTCAGCCTTTTTTTGAATTTTAAATTGGAAATATCCTCCAATTGCAACCATTATTGCTGCAATTGCAATTTTTGCAAAAATTAATTTTCCATAAATTGATTCTGTAATCAAGCCTACATTACTTTCTAAAAACCACATCAATGTTGGTCCAGTAATTATTACAATTCCGACTGCAATGATAAAAACAATTGAAAATCTTGGAATTAAAACAAGTGTCATTTTCTCCCGTTTTGTTTCTTCTAATTGTGAAAATGTTGGAAGTAAAGTGAACACAAAGTAAATTATTCCTCCAATCCAAACCGCTGCTACAAAATTATGAATGTAATCTAAAATGAATGCAGGTGTCTCTCCACTAGCTGCGCCATGTCCTATCATACTTGAAGTCCCAATTAATCCAAGTGTTACTACAAGCATTGGGATTTTATTTTTTAGAGATAATCTCTTTTTTCTATCCATCCCAAACCACAACCCTAAAAGAATAACAGTTAATGTCATTCTAATTACCCAAACATTTCCAAAATTAGTTTGAATTACACTAATGACTGACGTCTCTAATCTTATAGTTTGTATTGCTAACATCAGAATATTTGATGCAAAAACTAATAGCAATCCAATTCCTGTAATCTTCATAAATTTTCCATGATGGAAATTTTCTAGTTTCTCTATTTCTTTTCTGACAAGTTGTTTATTTTGAGTTCCCCAAATTGCTATTGAAGCAATCAAAACACCTAAAACAATAGTTTCTCCAACAAGCCCTGGAAATCTTGCTCCAGCTTCAGGTAAAAATACTAACTCTTCATTTTGATTGTTACTAGAACCTACATCTATTTTGGCATCACCTACTGCAAAAATAAATGCACCAGGAACTAAATGCCCATCAATTTTTGATAATGTCTTGGTAGTTACAGTATATACTCCTTCTTCTAATGGAGGCGTTGTAACAATTAGAGAATTCTCACCATCAAAATATTTGGAATCCTTATTATCGATTTGTTCTCCATTACTGTCTATTACTTTTAGAAAACTAAAATTCAATTCAACTGGTTCTGAAAAATGAGCAATAATTTTTGTAGTACCAACCGGTGCATTTGATGCTGAATTTGGACTAGAATCAATAATAAATGGATGTGCTGCTGCATATGGAATAGATGTTGACAAAACAAATAATGCGATAATTATTAATTTTCTCATTTGACTTTCTGGCTATTTAGCAATTTAAACAGTTTTTGTTTAATTCGAAATTTGTACCAATTCACGTAAAGATAATAACATGTTATTATTAAAAAACAGTCATGAAAGTTGTTGCTATAGGGCTTGTTTTACTTTTATTTTCTGTTGGACTTGTAATTCCTTCTTTTGCTCATACTACAGTCGAAGTGCAACCTTACAAAATTGAAGTTGGATGGGGACTAGAACCACCAGTAGTAGGAATAAGAAATGATATCACTATTAAAATAACTGAACCTGAAGATACTCCAGGTCAATACAAAGGAGTTTCAAACGCATTCAAGAACCTAGAAGCCACTGCAATGTTTGGCGGTGTTTCTAAAATAATCGATATCAATTCAGATCCGAAAATAGGTTATTATTTTTCACCTATAATTCCTACAAAAACTGGAACATATATCCTAAATTTGAAGGGAGACATTAATGGTATTCCCGTTGATGTACAAGTTCCTATTGAAGATGTAGAAGGTACTGCAGTTTTAGATTTTCCTTCAACTAGTGGTTCTTCATCCGATCAAGATGTAACTGCACTAAAAAATGCAATTTCATCACTACAAAAAGAAGTTTCTTCTATGAAAGATAGTCCTGAAACTAATTCTAATAGTGGTACAGCATATGACTTTGCATTTTTTGGATTGTCAATTGCAGCAGCAGCTATTATCTTGGCAATTATTGCATTAATAAAAAGAAAATAGAAAAAAGTTAATTCCTAAAATCTTGGAATTACTTTAGATTTTGCAGTAATAGCAACAATGCTTAAGATTGAAACAACTAGTATCATCATTGCAATTGTTCCGAATTCTGGAACAACATTTGAGAATACTACTTGCTCACCAATAGGACCTGTTTTTGGATCATCTACTCCATAACCTTGGAATGTAATGGTGATCTCTACTGGATCTGCTGAGCTAAGTGGTGCTGTTTCATGTGAGCCTTTTCCCTCATGATCATGTACACCCATTTCATCTAATACTACGTTGCCATTTTGTGTGACCTTGATGTCATAGTTGACATGTTGTGAATCGGCAAATTCAGTTGAGATCTTCATTTTTTCACCATTAGTTGGTGCAGAAGTCCACACTGAAACTTTTACGCCATCAGATAACATTCCAGTTGCAGATGCATCACCTGATTGCATCATATCCCCTGTCATGTCTCCACCTGTCATGTCTCCTGTGTTAGCATCATGCCCTGCTTCTTCTACTACAACTAATCCTGCCATCCATGGATGAACCATACAATAGAATGGGAAGCTACCTGCTGTAGTTGGTTTCCATTCATATGAACTTCCAGCAATTACTAAACTGGAATCAAATGCTCCGGATGGACCATCTGCTGCACTACCTGCAGTGAATGTATGTGCTGCAGTATCTGTATTGGAAAATATTACTGATCCCCCAACATCTACTGTTGCCTCTTTTGGAATGAAACATCCATCTGCACTAGTTTCACATCCTGGTGAACTAGATCCTGGTGCTGGACTAATTGTTACTTCAGTATGATCTGCAAATGCTGCTGGTGTTATTGCAACTAATCCTGCTACAATAGCAAATAATACGAAGAAAGAGCTTATCGTCTTCATTAATCAAGTACTGATTCGCACAAATAAAAACCTGACTAGAAATTCTAATTGTGAACTCTATTTTCTTTTAAATTGATGTATCTTTAAAATTCCAAAAATAGGAATTCCAATATACATTCCTATGTTTAGTAAAACTATAGAGATTCCATATCCTAACATTTCTTGTTCTGAATCAATATTGACATGATTTAGGATAGATAGTGATGTTAACATTGGTGTTAATGTTATTTTGACTGCTTCTTTGAAAACTGGTTGTTCTCTTTCAAAGTCAGCAACTGTTGGTGAAAACGAATAATAAAATTGATTAAATGCTGTCATAAATGCCATTCCTGATTTTGTATTCAGGATTGTATTGTCTCTTAATTCTCTGAGTTGTTGTACCTGAGGAGATAACTCTGAACCAAATGTTGCAGTGGCAATTAAACAACCACCACCGTTTTTATCTTTAGCAACAGGTGTAGGTAGCACAGCAGATTTTCCAACTGGAACGTTAAACACAACTTTTTCAGAAGGAATTGGTTGA
>DATIFS010000058.1:0-10527 GCA_035455105.1 Nitrosarchaeum sp. | reverse complement strand
TGGATCAGTACCAGCTATTTGCTCATCAGTATCATATGCACCATCTCCATCATGATCTACACCAAATGCATCCCAAATTTGATATTGCATGAAAGGACAAGCATCATCAATGTCTGGAATACCATCACCATCAGAATCAAGTGGCCCTATCTGACAATTAGGATTATGTTTTGCTTTTCCATTATCACATCCATTAGCAGTCTTTGTACCTTTATCTCTGCCAGGTGCATCAGATGGAGAAGCGAAAGAGCTAGAAAATATTGATGGTGTCAATAATCCTGTAATTGTAAATGCAAGAAATACAAATAGAAGTAATTTTTTCATGTTATATTATATGAATATTAATAATTAAACTGATCTTTGTATTTCAAAAATATTACAATCAAGCCCCAATTTTGGAAATGAGATAGTATTATGAATTAAAAGTTATTAAAAGATGAAATGGTTTCTATGATTTTTCATTTTTTGTAATCTTACTTAGAGCTAGTTTTACCAGTAAAAGCCAAGTTATCAAAATAGGTACATAGTAAGTAGCAATTCTCCATCCAATTACCGCATCCCATGCTACAGTTCCTTGAGGAATGGACAGATTAAACGGATCCAAGTTATTGAGGTATGCAATAATGCCAAATTCTGCAAGTCCAGAACCACCAACTGTTATTGGCAAGTTTCCAATTGCATTTGCACCCATTACTGCCATGATTGAGTGAAAAACATCAATAATGTATCCTGTTCCCATTGCTATTATCATAAAAGATATTCCATAAAATGACCATGATACAAGTGAGAAGAGAAAAGATATTGTAAAAACTTTTTTTGATTCTGTAGTTTTAAGATTTTTTCTACTCATTGTACAAATTTCTTCCATCCACGAATTAGTTTGTTCAATGTATTTTTCACCTTTTTCTTTACCAAAGCGTTTTATCAAATTAACAATAATTTTTGGAACTTGGAAGGTTCTTCGCGATGACAAAAAGAATAGAACCATCCATAATAAAGTGATAGTAATACTGATTCCAAGAATTAAACCACCAACAACATATGCTCCATTCATTAATGCAAAAATACCAGCCATGATAGATAACAAACCGCCTGCAAAAACTTCAGTAACTATATCCATTATTGCAATCCAAGTTGATTTTGATGGTGCAACTCCTTTTTTATGTAAATAGTAAATTATAACAAATTCTGCACCTACAAACATAGGAGTGGTAAATTTGATAAATTCGCTTCCAATTCTTACACCACATAGCTTCCAAAAAGAATCAAATTTTCCAAGATATTTGTGTGAAATATACGCAAATTTTATTCCTTGAAGACCTAGTTTTATTATCATGGAAACTATAGCTAATACAAATGGAATAATACCAATTGCTAAAACATCTTCAAATTTTATATTAAATTGAATTGCTATAATGAAAATAGGGATGAGAGTTGCAGGAATAGCAATAATTCTCCAATTCATTGATAATTTTTTTTATAGATTCAAATATGAAAGTTGACTACATTACAATGATATATAATCGTCTAATTCAGGCGTAAATTTTGGAAAAATCAAAGAAAATAGTATTGATTATCTGTTTTTTTGAATTTCTGCTTTGACTTCAGCAAATAATGAATCTAGAAGATCATAATTTGAAAAATTTTTTTCTTCTAATAATTTAATGACTAGTTCTTTTAGATGTGTCTCTTTTTCATCAATAGAATTAGAAATCATGAATTTACTGTAGTGTATTATGTTATAGATCAATCGGAATTTTACTTCATTATTGATTTCCATTATGGCATATGTATGGATATCAAATGCAACTAGTTTGAAATATAAGCCAAAGAGAAAAATTTAGTTAGTATTGAAATCGATTTTTGTAACAGGAACAGCAGGGGCAGGAAAATCTCTTTTAACATCAAAACTATATGAGTATTATACAAAAAATAGTGCATTTGCTGCTGTATTAAATTTGGATCCTGGTGTTAAGAATTTACCATATACATGTGATATTGACGTTAGAGATTATGTAGATGTGATAGATATAATGGAAAAATATGAACTAGGTCCAAATGGTGCCGTAATCATGGCAAATGACCTTATTGCTTCAAAGATTGACGAAATTCAAGAACAGATTAGCAAAGTGAATCCAGATTATCTAATTGTAGATACACCAGGTCAGATTGAATTATTTGCATATCGTTCTAGTGGCAGATTTGTTGTAGAAAATATTTCATCTGAAGAAAAAACAAGTCTATTTCTTTTTGATGGTGCATTAGTTACTACTCCAGTAAATTTTGTATCAATTGCTCTTCTTGCCACATCAATAAAGTTACGTTTGAATTTACCAACTATCAATGTGCTTACCAAAACAGATCTAATTGGAGATAAACTAAAAAACATCATAGATTGGTCTAGCAATCTAAAATTATTAGAAAATGCTATTGCTAAAGAAGCAGATGGTGAGACTTATAGTTTAACTACCAATATTTTACGAGGTTTGAATCTTGGTGGTTTTGCTCAAGGGTTAATTCCAGTATCTAATGCTACAGGAGATGGGTTGGTAAATTTGGAAGGAGCATTAAGCAGAATTCTTAATTTAGGTGAGGAGGTAGAAGATTAGTTGGTTTCAAGCATTACTGTAAGAGCGCCTTCTTCTACGGCAAATTTAGGTCCAGGATTTGATGTGTTTGGATTAGCAGTTGATGCTTTTTTTGATGAAATTACTTTAACAAAAAAGAAAAGTGGAATAAGTATAATCACTGAAGATGACGTTCCAACAAATCCAGATAGTAATACAGCAGGATTAGTTGTTAAAAATATGATAAAAAAATTCCAAATCAAAGATGGTATAGAAATTAAAATAAAAAAAGGTGTTCCAGCTGGATTTGGAATGGGGAGTAGTGCAGCTTCTGCAGCAGCTACTGTAATTGCATTTGATAAGATGTATGGATTAAAATTGGATGAAAACACGCTTGTAGAATTTGCTGGAACAGGAGAAAAGGCTAGTGCTGGTTCAATTCATTATGATAATGTAGCAGCATCAGTATTAGGAGGATTTGTAATAGTAAGAACAAATCCTCTAATTGTAATCAAAATTGAACCACCAACAAATTTGAGAATGTGTGTTGCCATTCCTAAACTTGAAGTTCCAAAAAAGAAAACTAAAGTATCACGAGGTGTAATACCAAAACAAGTGAGATTAGTTGACAGTATTGCAAACTTGTCAAATGCTGCTGCAATTGTTGCAGGATTTATGAAAAAAGATCCTAAGATTATAGGAAATTCCATAAAAGATGTAATTGTAGAGCCTGCAAGACAACACATGATACCTGGATTTGTCAAGGTTAAAGAAAATGCTCTAAAGGCAGGTGCTTTAGGGGTGACAATTAGTGGTGCAGGTCCTTCAGTAATTGCATTTTCAGAGAGCTCAGCAGATCTTAAGAAGATAAGTTTAGCAATGTCAAATGGGTTTGCATCTGCCAATACAAAATGTCAAACTGTAATTTGTAAACCAAGCAAAGGTGCAACAGTAATAAAATAATTCGGAAAGAAATGAATAAAGCAGTTATTGTGTTTAGTGGTGGTGTAGATTCAGTTTGTATGGTAAGCTATCTAAAATCAAAATATGATCTTTATGGAATTTCGTTTTCATATGGTCAAAAAGCTAATAGAGAAATTATTGCAGCTAAAACTTTTGCAAAAAAGCTTGGCTTAAAACAGCATAAAATTATTGATATTGGTTTTATGAAAGAGTTGTATGGCGACTCTAATGTTTTAACTAGTTCAAAGAGGAGAATACCAAGCAAGTTTGATTATTCTATTGTAGTTCCAATCAGAAATGCAGTATTTCTGTCAATTGCTTCAGCATGGGCATTTACTCTTAATGCTTCACTTGTGGCATATGGTGCACATACAGGAGATAGAAACTATCCTGACTGTAGGCCGATATTTGCAAAAAAGCTAGAATCTACTTTTAATCTAGGTGAAATTGATGGAATAAATTCAAAATTACGAAAAAATATCAAGATTTGGTCACCGTATCGTGAAGGTATTTCAAAAAGTGATTTGATAAAAATTGGTTTTAAAACGCTCGGTGATTCAATTTTCAAAACATGGAGTTGTTATTCTAGCCAAAAATTTCATTGTGGAATTTGTGAATCATGTAATAATAGAAAAACAGCATTTCAAAAGGCGGACATCACGGATAAAACAAAATATCTAAAATAAAACTAGTATTTGTTATCAAGAATCTTCTTTTTAAAAACAAAATTTCTAATTATGATATACCAAATAAAGAATATTCCACCAACAATTCCCATAAATACATAATTTTGGATTTGTGGAGTTAACCCTGTTATGGAATTGGTGATCTCTCTTGAAACTAGCATTGAAACTGCAATGACAATTCCAAATTCAATTGCATACCATGTCCAATTAGGCCATGATTCTTTTGGAATGTGAACATTAGGATGAGCTCCCATGATTTGTGTGTAAAAGAGTGATTATTTAATTTTTCATATACTAAAGTAATTCATCAGAATTACGTCGTCTAATCATAGTCATTATACTCTCTTTTTCTTCTTTATTCTCATAAATTCCTCTATATGCAGATGTAGTAAGTGTTGCATCATTTTTAACGCCACGCATTTTCATACATAGGTGTTCAGCATCAGCTAAAACTACTACTCCTTTCACACCTTGTACAAATAGCTCATCAGCTATATTCTTGGTTAATCGTTCTTGAATTTGTAGTCTTTTAGAATATTTTTCAACTAATCGTACCAATTTTGAGATACCAAAAACTCTGCCATTAGGAGAATATGCAATATGGATCTTCCCAAAAAATGGCAACATATGATGCTCACACATTGAATAAAACTGAATATTACGTGCCACAACTACATCAGAATCTTCAGAGAATTGTACCGATAATTCAGAATCAGACTCATATCCACCAAAGATTTCTTTGTACATGTTTGCAATTCTTTCAGGAGTATCTCTAAGACCTTCACGAGTGGGATCCTCACCAATTTCTATGATTAATTCTCTTACAAGTTTTTTTACACGTTCTTTATCCATTTGATATTTTCACAGCTTTTTTCTAGTATTTGAACCTAGTCTGGTTTTTAGGCTGGTGGTAAAACTAGGGAGCTCCAATAAATTTGTGGAGTTGAGGTACAACTTTTACGTCAATATAATGTGGATAAACTATATCATACAAATTTAATAGTAGATCTAAAGAAGGTTCTGCAATACCATATGTAGGTTGAATAATAAATCCATCAATATCTTGTTTTGAAATATTATTAAATATTTTATTAACTAGATCTTTAAAATCTTCTAATTTAGTTTTAGAACTTACAACTATTTTGATATAGGTGGTTTTTTTAGATGCAACAGATGATTTAAGACATTTCATTGCATTATCAATTAATCTTTCATAATGTTTAAGATCTACAAAATCAGAATCTTTTGTTTTAAATTCTATTTTAACAATATCAGTAAATGGTAATACATGATTGAATCTGTCAGAATCAAAGCATGATGATTCTAGATAGGTTGGAATTTTTTTAGTTTGAATATATTTTGCCAGTTCAGCTACTGCTTCATGTTGAATTAGTGGATCACCGCCGGTAAAATTTACTTTATATGTTTGATTTTTGAGGTTTGAATCTATTAGTTTGCATGCTTCTTCAATTGTGTATTCTTTTCCAGAATCAAGTGGGAGTGATTCTTTGGTGTCACAATAAAAACAAGTAAATGGACAACCAGCTAATCTAACAAACAGTGTTTTTGTACCATAAAGAATTCCTTCTCCTTCAACTGATGTAAATATCTCAAATAATCTAACTTTCAAGTAATTGTTGTGTTTTTTTTCATTATTTATTCAATGAGTTTTTAATCAGTGCATTACAGGTTCTTTTGTATAGAATAAACCAGAAATAAAGAAAACCACACCCAAAATTCCAATTAAGCTTCCTACAAATTCTACTGTATTTTGCATTTCACCTTGAAATGGAGCCAATAACCATGCTATCAAAGCACCAACAACTATCATTGGAATTCCTACACCAACAGTAATTGCTTTAGAAGCCATGCTCAATTCTGTTTAGAAAATGTATATGAAGTTTATGATAAGAGAGTTAATTTTGAAATTTTGCTAGTAGTGTTGCTAATGAACGTAATAGCTCATTTGCACTATCAAAATCACCCTGTGCTAGTTGACGTTTAATAGTTTGAAGTGTTTTTTTAGCATCTTGAAGATCAGTCTGACTTAACTTATCAGAGTTTGATAAAGCAAGTAATGTTTTTTCAATTTGCATAACTCTAGATTCTAACCGATCATTTTTTGTTAATTCAAATTGCTCTTTAATTGATATTATTTTTCTTATTTGTTTGATTATTTCATGTGGATCTGTTGTTGATGAAAGATTTTCTCGAGCAGATTCAAGTTTTTGAATGATATCGTCAGATAAGCCTTGATTTTTTGCGTTTTCAATTAACCGATCAAGTTGTTCTAGGTATGTTTTGGCATAATCTCTAGCACGGGATTGTTCTTGTTGTGAGGCGTATTCACGAATTTTATTATTAAAATCAGCAGTAAGTTGTTTAATTTTACTAATTGTTTGTACTGCATCATCGAATTGTTTATCCATAATTTGGTTTTTTGCTATTACAAATAGATCATCTAATTCAGAAAAATCAATTGATGTACTGTATTTCTTTGCGATTGTCTTAAGATTATCAATGTATTCTTGCATTCTAAGAAGATCTGCAGATGGATCTTCTGTAGTAGTTTTAAGAGTAGCCACTTCTGCTTGAGAAGATTTATTGTTTGCTAATTGTTGGGATATTTCTTTAAATATCCTCATTGCAGAAAGAAAATGTTTTTTTGCCAAATCAATATCGTTATTTGCAAGAGATTCTTCTAGAGATTTAATTTCCTGTGTGCTATCTCTAAAAAGTTGTTTTACATTATCTGATGAATCCTGATTTATTTGATTTTCAAGCTGTTTTTGGGCTTGTTTTGCGATTTTTAAAAGAATTGATGGATCAGTTTGTGCTTGAACAGAATGAGTCATACCTCCGAAAATCATACTAGATACTAAAATTAACAATATAGATGAGGTTATTTTTTTCATTCTTCTTCCTCCAAATCTTTTTTCAGTTTTACTAGATTTTGTAAATCTTTTTTATCAATTTCAATTACTCCTAATCGTTCTAATCTTTTTACAGCTCTCCACATAGTAGTTCTTGGTTGAAGGAATTTCTTTCTTAATTCACTTTCAAGGACTTGTCCTCCATTATCAGAAATAAATTTCACGATTTCTTTATCATCATCACGCATTTCAGGTCTAAAATTAAATATTGTTTTTATATCAACAGATTTTGTTTCAGTTTGTTTTTCAGAAATTGGTTCTGCTTGTTGAATTAATTGTGAAGGTTTGGATTGTTTTCTTTTCAGTACTAATATTATACCAGCTATTGCAGCTATAACTGGACCACCAATGATTACGGCATTAATATAATTAAATTGTGTTTCATTTGAAACTGATGGATTATGAGTAATTGGATTTATTGGTGTGAAGATATAGTTTATTTCAGTTAATCCAGCTGCAAGATCAAGTTTAGTTTTTTCATCTATTATTTCCATGTTATTTGGTAAGCTACTCATACCAACTATGACTGAATTTTTTGGCATAAGTAGTGTGTAATCAGATGTAGAATTTAGTGAGAATGTCCAAACTCGTCCTTCTTTGGAAATTAAATCATGAATATCATAATCAATGGCAATACTTGACGAACCAAATTTATCAATAATTGCTTTGTTTCCAACTATTTCTTCAGATAGTAAAAAACCAGAATCTCCTACTGCAACAAAATTATCGATAGATTGACCAAACAAATCAAGTTCAAAATCAGGTTCTAATGGATCTACGTCTATTTTTGAAGAAACGTGTGTAGAACCATCAGAATAAAGAGTAAGTTCAAGACTTCGAGTAGAGCTGAATGAGGTCTGAAGTGGCATCACTACTATAGCAATAATTAAGCCAGCAAGTATTATGGGGGTCTTAACCATTGTTTCGAGGATACTATCAGTCCTTACAAAAAGCATTCCATCTTCTCGAATAGGCTCTTCTCTATGAATCGGCACGATTTCTGGGTTCATTGGCTAGTACCTCAGATTCATACTTTCAACTAGTCCCTGGAATCTTTTGAATTCCTGGAAAAATTGAAGTCCTTTTTCAGTGATCAGGAAGACTCTATTCCTGTCATTTTTGACTGATTCGACTAAGCCTGCTTCTACCAGTTTCTCACATTTGTCTAGTACTGCATAGTGAGATAGGTTGGCTTTGCGAGATATTGCAGATACAATGACTCCAGAACGACCACCATCGGCAGTTACATCCAAGATGTCACCCATTATGCCCATTTCGGACCTGTATTGTTGTTTTAACATGTATTAGTATAACATTAATTGTTTAATGAGGAACATTTTGAAACTTCAAAGCGGAACACATAGCGGAACAGGTATTTTGTCCTCTAAAATGGATAATTTTGGTTAAAATTAATGCGGTGAGAGGAAAATCAAGAGTTTTCACATGCCTGAAATTTTACAAGAAAATCTATTTTTTAAAAAATATTTTTTTAATTGGTTTTTAATCAGTTTTTAATTAGTTTTTGATGGATTTTTAGTTAATTTTGTCTAATTTTACATATAAAGAACAGTTGGTGGAACGTTATCTAAGTGAATTTCACTAATATCTAATCAAAATTTTTTTCATTATCAAAAAATGAGTTAGTAAGTCATCTTTTAGATTCATAATAACTTTTTATTCTCATTTTGAAAAGAGATGGTAAAATGTTTGATAAATTCAAAAAAGATAGTGGGGGAGAAATGACAGAAGATAGAACTGCAGATGAATCTACCAATGTGAAATCTAGTATTTCTAGTGAAACAGTTCAAGAGATCGGAATAGTGGAATTGATGAGTAAACGTGCCAAATTGGAAGAAGCAATTGATTATGTAGGCTTGATGATAAAAAATCTTAAAGATAAAAGGACTATTTTAGAAAAAGATATTGAAGAAGAATCTGTAGATATTAAAAATCTTAGAGAGAAGTTAGAGAAGGTAAGTCAGTATATTGAAGAGGAAAACAGGGGGATCAAAGAACTTACTCATAAAAGACAACAAGTTGAAAATGAGGCAGATGAGGTAGGTTCACTTATCAATAATTTAAGAAATAGATTATCTGGAATTGATAGAATAATAGATAATGAAGGTACGAAGGTTAAAAAAATTAAAGAATCTAGAGAATCTCTAGAAAGTTAAAATTTAGTAAAACTTACTTTTAGATGAAATTCCAGTACTTGTAGGTGTTGAGGGAAATCTATTTCCAACAGAATTCTCAGCTACGGCTGCCGCTTCTTGGAGAATTTTCTCAGATTCAGAATTTGTTGTTTCATCCATTCCAAATGTGGCATCACTTGAGAAACTATCAGTCATAAATCCTCCTAACATTTGGGCCATTTGATTAATTTCGTGATCAGCACTCGGCATAAATTTTACAAGTGATGATTTAAGATTCTTCATTAATCCTATTGTGGGCATAATTGTAACTACAGTATCTCCAAGATCATGATAAGTTGTTAATCTTAATTCAATTTGTTCTAGAGCTATTCTTGCATTACTCAAAATTTTTGTAGTTTTTCTAACTTCTACTAATTCTTTAGATAAAACTCTACTTGTATTAACATCATGTAATTGAGTTGCTTCAACTATTCTTTTGAAAAGTTTACTATCTCTTTCATTTAATTTTAAAATCATTGAATCAAGTTTGGCAATTTGTGTTTGTAATTTTTTAATTCCATTTTGGATTTTAGGCTTTAGTGCTCCTTTTGGATTAATAGTATCATTGATTCTATCAGAAATTCCTGGTTTTTGTTGTTTATTCCATTTATTTTGTAAATTAGACAATGAATTCTATTTTATAATTTGTATTTCCTTTCAAGTGTAAATATTGCTTAACTAGAAATAAAATAAGACTAACAAGGATGTACCTTTCCTAAAGATTTAGGACTGGAATTCTTTGGGGATGGATTTTTTGGATGTGGTTTCGAATCACTGAATTGGTATTTAGCGATTCACCGCATAGTGGACATTTTACCATTATATGCTTGTGTGGATAAAAAAATTGTATTTAAATATTTTTTTTGGGCCTAAATTTTGAAAATTTGATCAATTTTTGCATTATTCAAATCTTTTTAAGCATAGAATGAAGATGGATTTCTGAATTTATGGTTCAAAGTGTTGATTCTAACAGATGTCAACGTTGTAACAAAGGAGCAATTTTAACTGATTCTAATACTGGAGAGATGTTCTGCTCCAAGTGTGGTTTTGTTGCTTCAGATAAGGTAGAACAAGAAGGACCTGAATGGAGATCATTCTCTAAAGAAGAGGGAGATAATCGAACTAGAACAGGCACGCCAACTTCTTTGGCTATGCATGATATGGGTCTTGCAACGATTATCAACCC
>DATIFS010000057.1:0-22356 GCA_035455105.1 Nitrosarchaeum sp. | reverse complement strand
TCATCGTGCTCTGATAATTTTGTATGGTACGCCTTGCTTCTACTTGATACGTTTGAATCCTTGTAAATTCTTGATATATTAGAAAAATATTCTAAATCTGCTTGATTTAGCTCTTTTTGATTTTTTATTTTCTTAATTATCGTATTCCATTTTTTATACTCTCCAATTTTTGCTAGTTTCATTCTTTCGATAATCTCTAATGTCTTATTGACATCAATTAATCTGTCCATTTGAAAATTAATTTGCTTGTGTTGCCTTTAGTTCGTATGATGGCCATGTACTGTATAGCTCAACTATCTCTTTCATGTCTGAAGAGTTTAGATATCTGCCATCAGATATTGCTGCAAAAGTTTCTATTTCTTCTACGCTTACAACTGTTGGAAGTACCGATGCAATTGCACTTTTTGACAAGATAAATTTTATTGCAAATTCTGTAATGTTAAATCCATTGCGCTCTGCAATTGGTTTGAATTGTTCAACTTTTTTTAATGCTTCTTGTCTCCATTCCATTTTTCTGTCTTTTCTGTGATCATTACTTGGAATTACAGTCTCTGCCTTTACTTTGCCTGTTAAAATTCCAGATGCATCTGGAACTCTGACTAATATCCCAACATTTTGTTTTTCTGCTTTTGCAATTAATTCATTGCCAGGAGTTTGCTCTAAGATATTGTATACTGTCTGTACCGCTGATACACTTTTTCTCTCCATTGCTTCTAATCCTTCTTGTGTCCATCCTATTGCCGGACCAAGTGCAACTTGTGATGATCTTATTTTTCCTTCTTGAATCAATTTATCAAACATCTTGAACGTAGAATCATTTCTTATGTGGTTTAACTTTGGATTATGCATTCCGTATGAATCCACATAATCTGTTTGTAATCTTTCTAGTGATGCACTTAGTGCTTTTTGTGTAAATTCTGGATCGAAACTTTGAGGTAATTCTGCATGACCTATCTGTTCAGCATTTGAAAAGTCATAGCCATATTTTGTTGAAATTACTACTTCGTCTCTCATTCCTTTGAAAACTTGACCAATGAGTTTTTCGCTAATTCCTTTACCATACATATCCGCAGTTTCAAAAAAATTAATTCCTAAATCATATGCTTTTTTTAGCATACGTTTTGCTTCATCTTCTTCAATTTTTTTACCCCACCAATCAAGGCCTATAGTCCATGCACCAAATCCTATTTCAGATACTTTGATCCCGCTCTTTCCTAGTGTTTTGTATTTCATTTTACTATCTCCTTGAATTTGTCTAGTTTTGCTTTTATTTCTATGTCACTCAAAACTGCTTTTCCGATTGGAATTTCTTCATTTATGTTTATCCAAGATTTGCAGCCCTGATACTCGGATTTCAGAGGTGTGTCAAACTCTGGAATTCTATATGTTTTTACAAAAATTGCCTTCATTGGATTTTCTGGCTTCCACTTTCTTCTTTCATTAATGTATGAATCACTCCAAATATGAAATATTGATAATTTCTTGATTGTTTCCTCTGATAAAATATCTGCATCTGCTAATACTTCTGCATATGATGTAATTTTATTAAATCCATTTTTTGGTGGATTTGATTTTACCTGTTCAAGATATTTGTAAAATTGTGGTTTTATGTGATTATGCTCTTGATGTTCTTGTGTTGGAAACAGTAGAAATTTTTTTGATTCTACTTTGAATCCTGATGGAACATCTAATATCCCACCTTTTCTCAAAAGAACTGTTTGTTCACCATTTTCTAGAGCACTAACTACTGTAGCCCACTCTTTTAGCGATTCCACTAACCTAAACTTCCTATTAGAGGGACTATGTCTTTTTTAACACACACAATCATAGGCGTATCTTTTTGTACATATCTTGAAACCTTTGTTTCTCTTAAATCCATTATTAGATCTTGAAAATCTCTAATTTCATCTACTTCAAATGCTAACATGAAATCTTCATCATGAATTCCAAAAGAATATGTTGTGTTTAGAATTATTTGAGGATATTTTTTGCTAACTTCAATATGTTCATCCATTATTGATTGTCTTTCTTCTTTTGGTAAAAGATACCATTCCCTAGTTTTTGTAAATGGATATACGATAACATGTTTTTTTGTTTCATTTTCTGCGATAAATCCAAGTGGTTTTCCTGTTTTTACATATATTGATGGTCTAGTACATGACAAATACGTTCTTGAAGGAACAATGTATTTTCCAAATACAGTTGTGTACAGTCTTTCTATAGCTTTTTGAATTTCTTCAACTGTTTTTGCTTTAAACCAAATTAAGAAATCAACATCATCTCTTAATCCTAGGTTGGAATATGATCTAAATTTAATCCCTGAATTTTTAAGTACATTTTCTACTTCTTTTGCTGACTCTTCTTTTGCTAAATCTGCCATCCATCTCCATTTAGGGTCTACCTTAAAGAATGAGAAATTAAAAAAATACTGTTCGCTGCTACCTTCTTCCATATCCTCTCTTTTTTTGAACCCTATTTAAACAAAAACTAAATTCTCTAATGTTGTATTTGTATTATTTTTTGTCTAGATTTGTGCCCTGATTTTATTTGAATCACTGATGTTGATACCTTGAAATGTTTTGCTAATTTTTTTATAATTTCTTTATTTGCCTCTCCCTTGATTGGCTTTGATTTTATTCCTACTGTAATTTGATTTTCTTTAATGATCAGAATTTCTTTGTTAAATTCAACTGTTACCTTGTATAACAACAAAATATCAAAAACCTTCCTGCTTAAACTTGTTTATTATGAAATTATTATTAAAAATTTACACTTTTTGTTCTAATACCCAATCATAACCCTCACTTTCTAATTTATCTGCAAGGGACGCATCACCAGTTTTTAAGACTTGACCTCTGGCAAAAACATGGACATAATCTAATTTGTCAAGAAATTTCAAAATTCTTGCATAGTGAGTAATTACAATTATCGTAGAATCTTTTCCTGCTACTTGGCTTATTGCTTTTGCAACTGCTTGAACTGCATCGATATCTAATCCTGAATCTGGCTCATCTAAAATTGAAATTTTTGGTTTTAAAACTGCCATTTGTAATACTTCGGCACGCTTTTTTTCACCACCTGAAAATCCTTCATTAAGATATCTAGAAAGAAATTCTTCTTTTAATCCTACTTTGTTCAAATTTTCTTTAAGATATTTCTGAAATTCTCTTACTGTGATGAATACTTCTCTATCTTCTCCTTGCAATGCTTTACTAAGTGAATTATATGCTGTTCTAAGAAAGTGTGAGAATCCTACTCCTGAAACCTCTGTTGGATATTGAAATCCTAAGAACAATCCTTTTTTTGCACGTTCATCTGCAGATAATTCTAAAATACTTTCACCATCTAACAAAATATCTCCTTTTGTTACTTCGTATTTTGGATGTGCAAGTAATGTATATGCTAAAGTGCTCTTTCCAGAACCGTTAGGTCCCATTATGGCATGTACTTCGCCTGGACCTGTTTTCAAATTAACTCCTTTAAGAATCTCTTTACCTTCACGTGTTACATAAAGATCTTTAATCTCAAGTACTGCCATGGATGAATTCTCTATGTTTCTATATATAATACCGACGAAATTTAGCTAATCCTAACAGATTCAAAATAAAATGACAAGGGGGGGGATTAAAATTTGGCCAGAGACGGTCTCAAAGTAATTTTGAGTTTGTAATATGTTAGAATCTCCTTACATCTATTTCTGATAGTTACTTCTGTGACACCTGCAATGCTTGATACGTCTCTTTGAAGAACATTTTGCCCAAGCAAAACTGAGGCAACATACAAGTATGCTGCAGCAATGCCATTTGGGGCTTTCCCATCTGCAATGCTACTGCCTTTAGTTTTTTCAGCTATTTCCAAAGCTAGTCTTTCAACTCTAACTTCAGTTTGTGTCATATTTGCAATCTTTGAGATGTATTTGTCCATAGTAACTACTGGGGCATTAACATGACCCATTTCCATCACCATGGTTCTATAGTATTTTGCTGCAAGTTTTGTTTTTGACTTGACATCTTTTGGTGCACATATTCCTCTGCAAATTTCTTCTAGTGATCTTACTACATCACATTGTTTGCATGCCATGTAAATTGTAGCTGCAGTAATGCTTGCTACTGATTTTCCCTTTACTTCTACATGCCCATCCAAATTTCTGTATATCATAGAAGCAGTTTCCAAGACATTTTTTGAAAGGTTTAGACCATCACATGTTTCACCTAATTTTGATAAAACATTTGCTAATCTTCTTTCTCTTGGTGAGGAAACGCGGACTCGTTGCTGCCATTTTCTGAGATTGTGCATTTGATTTGCAACTTGGTGGTTGATTGTTTTTCCACTAAAGTCTTTTGTGCTAATTGATATCTCAGTTGTTATCCCCAAATCATGTTGAGAATAAGTTGTCTGTCCTGTTGCTCTTGCTAGCTTCATCCTATCTTCGAGATTCGAGCTTTTTGTTTCTGGACCATAATCTACCATCTGATCTGCAACAACTACGCCGCAACCAGAGCAGATTATTTCACCATTCTGAATGTCATCTACTAATGATGCTTTACATTCAGGACAGCTTTGTGTTTGTAATACATTCATTTTTTTCTTCTCCTAAATTTTTGTGTGTTAGCAGGAGAATAATCATACGCGAAAACACTTTTGCCGATGTATTTTTTGATGTTGTTTGTTAATGGAGTTGCTGACGCAAACGGTCTTTTTATTGGACCAATTAATTCCATTACTTTTGCAACTTTAGTTCCTGTCTCGTCACAGAGTATTTGTCCTTCAGCTAACTTACTAGTTAGTTGAATGATCACTCTGCCGCTACCGGCTAAGTGCATTATTTCACCTACCTCCTGCAATTAGAAATCATAAATAACATATTCTTATCATAGACTTCTGTCAACTTTACTTTAGCTAAGAGCTAGATTTGATTTTATTTTGTCTGCTTGGCTCTTTTTGAAACCAATTTTTCTGAAATTTTGTTAAGAATTTTTATCTTAGTGGATCCTTTTGGCAACACTATGTAGCCTGACCTGACATATGGTCTTTTTGGAAATCTGACTTTTTCATCTGTCTCTGTTATTTCAAATCCTGCTGCTTGTGCAGCTTCTGTTAATTCTTTTAGTGAAGGATCAAAAACACATTTTTCTTTTTCTAATTTTCTTCCCTTTGCTCTTGGTAATGTCTTGTTAAAATAATCCAACCAGATTACGATATGCTCGTAATCTTTCATTTTATCACTTTATTAGAACTGCGCTAACTGTACCTGTTTGTCCTGGTTTAGAAACAACTCTGCATTTGCCTGCTTCTGTTTCTAGTATTGCACCTTTTGTAATGATACCTCTTCTTTGATAATCATTATTTGTAGCATTTTCTAATACTTTGAGAATTTTCATTTTCTTTACTTTAGAATCACCTGTAGATACATTGACAAAATCAATTGTTTTCAAAGCTGACTTTTTGTTATTACCTCTCACTCTTCTTGTAATTGTGATTTGAGCTCCAACAACTGGTTCATTTGGATATCTATCGATTTCATACTTTCTTCTAATTCTTGCAGGATGTCTTCTTCCACCTGTAATCTTACTTGTTGCAAGATTTTCTACTGATTTTCTCACGAATGTTATTTTACCTACTCTAATTTATACAAAACGCAAAAAGTTAGGCTTAAAATAAAAAATATTTAGTTTAGTTTAGTGATAATTTCTGGCGTTGGGGTTGCCTCTGACATCTTTGCTGTTTTTCTTACTTTGGAAAATAGTCTTTGTTTGAGATTTTCCACATCTCCTTGTATTCCAAAGTATTTTTGGAATTTCTCAGTTGTATTGTAAATTTTTAATCTACCTACATTTTGATGAGTGATAAAATCCAACTGTCTTAATTCTTTGAGATGTTCGTATACTCCAGAACCCCTTGTTTCTACAAGTTGCTTTGATGAAATTGGTTGCATGTATGCAATGTATGACAATGTCTTCAAAGTTGCATTTGGGAGAATTGGTTTTGATGCATATCTTTTGATAGTTGCACTATACTCCGGTTTTAATTGAAATACATAAGACCCGTCTGGGAGTGTTACTACTTCAAGTGCTTTGAAGACTGACTTGGTCTTTTTCATTAGCTCGTTTAGTAATTCATACGTCTTTGTTCGTGATTCCGTGCCTGATGCTCTGATTAACTCTTCTATTTTTAGGGGTCTGCCAGCAGAATAAAGGGCTGCTTCTATTCTTGCAGCTGATTCGTCATTTGTATCTGTTTTTGCCAATTATCTATTTTCTCATGTGAAATATACTTAAAGAAATGCTTTCTTCATTTTTGATCAGATTGTTAACTTCTCTTTTATCAAAACAATTTTGATATCCTCATCTACTTGTTCCAAGTCTACTTTTTCATCTCTTGCTAAAAATAATATTGCAAAAAAGCACCTAATTGAATCAATTTGGTCTAAATCTTTGATAATTTCTTGAAGCATGCCATATCCTTTTTCTGAAATTTTCTTAATGATTAGATCTTCGTATTTTCCTATGATATTCTCAAGTGAAATAAAATATTCCTGAAAATCTGGAGCTTCTATTGGTTCTATTTCTAGTTTATTTCTTCTAGATTGTGGATTAGCTATAGTTCCAATTAAATTCTGTAGCAATCCCAACAAATCATCAAGTGAAACAGGATATGTTGATTCATGTCTGTATGGTATGTCTATTAGCTCAATGTCTACATCAGTTCTTTGTCTAATTGGCTTTTTTTCCATCGCAGCACGTTGTAATGCAAAAATACTTTCAACCTTCATTCTATAAATTAATGATGATGACAATGCTGCCATTCCTGCTACTCTTAGATCTTTTTTTCCATTTTTTTCAAGAATTTTTATTAATAAATTAAGAATTTGAATAAGATCTATATCCCATACGTCTTTTTTAGCAACTGATGTTGGATTAAATAAAATGTTTACAGGTGCTTGCGAAATGCTATCAGGAGCTTGTTCTTCACTCACAGATTAATTCTTCTTTTTATTCAATAATATCTAAGGGCTCTATTTTTTTCTCATATCCAGTCAACTCTTATATTGTTAATACTGAATTGTCAATTTATGAAATCAGCTAGGATAACAGGTCCTAATGAACCGTTAAAAGTTATAGAAATGGAGACTCCACATCCTACAGGTAACCAGGTTTTAGTTAAAGTCAAAGCAGTAGGTGTGTGTCATAGCGATTTACATCTTTGGGAGGGTGGATATGATTTGGGTGATGGAAAATTCATGAAAGTTACAGATAGAGGAGTAAAATACCCTGTAACTCCTGGACATGAAATTGTTGGCACTGTTGCAGAATTAGGTGACGGCGTTAAAGGTGTTTTAAAAGGTGATCAAGTTTTAGTTTATCCTTGGATAGGATGTGGTGAATGTCCTGCTTGTAAAGTTGGAAATGAAAACTTGTGTGATGCACCAAGATCACTTGGTGTTTTTCAAGATGGGGGTTATTCTGATTATTCTCTTGTTCCTCATTTCAAATATTTAGCAAAATTAAATGGTGTTGATCCTGAATCTGCTACTTCGTTAGCTTGCTCTGGATTGACAGCTTATTCTGCAATCAAAAAATCAAATCAAAACTCTCCAGAGTTTCTTGTTATAATCGGTGCAGGTGGTCTTGGTTTAATGGGTGTACAAATTGCAAAATCTATTACCAAATCTAAAATAATATGTGTAGATCTCGATGATCAAAAATTGGATATAGCAAAAGAAATGGGTGCTGATTATGTGATGAATTCAAAAGATCCTGAAACTACTCAAAAAATTATCTCAGTTTGTAATGGTAAAGGAGCAGACAGTGTTGTTGATTTTGTTAATGCACCAGCCACCGCAAAAATGGGGTTAAACGTTCTAAGAAAAAGAGGAAACCTTGTCTTGGTTGGTTTGTTTGGCGGTTCAATGGAATTGTCTTTGGTTACAATTCCTCTCAAATCTATTATTATTCAGGGTGCGTATACTGGAAATTATCATGATATGGTTGAATTATTGGAACTAGCTAGAAAAGGGACAATCAATCCAATGATTTCAAAAAGATATTCTCTCGATGGTGCGAATTCTGCATTGGAGGATCTTAAAGCACGTAAAATCGTTGGTCGTGCTGTAATTAATCCATAATTGTAAACTTTAACTGCAAAATGTTATAAAATAAAAAAAACGTATACTTTGTATTGGATTTAAAGACTAATTGTGAAGTGGCATTAACACATTTAAAAAATAATCAATTTATCACTGCTCATAATTTACTTCTTAATCAAGCAGAATCTGTGAAAAAAACTGATTATCTTAAATCTGCACTTTTGTACATGCTTGCATCTGAGTGTAAAACCAGACAAGGAAAAGAATCTAAAGATGAAATTGCACAAGCGGCAAATCTTTTTTTAACATACTCTAAAAATAAAAATTCAAAAAATATTCAAGGTGCGTTACTTTGTGCATCGAAATGTTTTTTGAGTCTTGGTGAATATGATAAAGCAAAAACTTCATATCAAAAAGCAAAAACATTCTTTCCTTCAACTGTTGAGAATTCTAGACCAATAGTCATCATTGACGATAGTAAAGCAATAGCAATGAAACTCCAAATATATATAGAAAAATTAGGCTATAATGAAATTTTTGTTTATGAAAATGGTAAAACTGGACTTAAGGGATGCCAAAAATTGTTTTCTGAAAATAAACACCCTATCATATTTTTAGATATGGGTCTTCCAGATTTTGATGGTGATGTAGTTTCTGCAAAATTGTTAAGTGAAAAAACAGATTTACAAATTATTGTAATTACAGCTGATGAGAAAAATACAAAACGAGTAAATAAAACAATTAGTTCTGGAGTTATCGCGTTTATTCAAAAACCGTTTACACTTGACGAAATAAAAAAGGCAGTTGACATTGCCGAATCTGAATATTCTTTATTACAATAACAATAAGGACATATTCAAAATATTTACATTTTTGATATCTATTTCATTAATTCTATAATCTGTTAGTTCATCTGAAAATTTTTCTACAATTTTTTGTGCCGTGTTTGCTTTTGCTGAATCTATTTGAATTATTATAAGCATATTCCATTCTCCGTCCATGTTTGATATGAAAAGATAATTGTCTAGTTTTATTACAAATTCTCTGATTGAATTCTTTACCATCTCTAATGATTTTGATGGTTTTATTTTCATAAGTATCGCTTGATACTCATTAATCCCTGACACATCTGTTAAAACAGCTTTGTATCCTTTTATGATGCCACTTTTTTCTAATCTTTCAATTCTTTTTCGAATTGTTCTATCTGATACATCATGACCTGATTTTTTCAATTCTGCGGCAATTTCTTTTGATGGTGTTCTTGCATTATTGTTAAGAATCTCTATAATTTTTTGATCAACTTTATCTAAATTTGACCATGCATCGTCACTCATAACATATCTAGTTTTTACATGCTTTTGAATTTTTGCCTATAATGTGTGTTCTGAAATATTATTGATTATTCTAAAATCCAACCTGTTTCTATTTGATCTTTATCCGAATCTTCTCCTATTCCAGTGGCAAATCTCCATATGAAGGGTGCATCTGTAGTCATTTTCGTTTTTATTTTTAGAAGTGATTCTATCTCAGAATTTAAATTTTGATCAGCAGAACCATACTCTTTGCAAAACTTACATTTCTGATCTAATGTAATTGGTTTTGATTCTATTAATGGATACGTCATACATGCGAGAGGTCGTTTATCATATATCTTACAAGGAAATCCTCCATGAGGAGATCTTACTGTAGTTTCTATGTCTAAAAAAGGACATGTATTGCCATTTTTTTCTATTCCCATAAGCTGATATGCTAATATTTTTGTTGGGCTGTTCTTTTCTTCTGATATCCCGATTCTAGGTAAAATTATTATTTTTAATCCATTTATTTTTGCCAAGTGTTCTATTCTTTCTTTTTCTTCAGGTAGTATCAAAACTCCAATCTTTCCAAATTTCTTTGATGGATAATACTCTCTTTCAATACAGCATTGAGAACAATCAGGTATGCACTTAAACTCCACAAATTATTTTTACCGTCTATAAATAAAATCTATTGGAAGTATCATTTTTTTGAAAATTCTTATATTTTTATTTCAATAATCCCCACAGTTATATGCTCATGACTGTATTGGATGACATGGGCAAGCGCCAAGTTAAGAATGAAAGCGATTTAAAAGAAATGCGGTTACCAGAAGAAGGTGAGCTTTTTGGTAGAGTGCTTAAAATGCTTGGAGGCGAAAATGTTATGGTGAAATGTACTGATGGCGTTACTAGACGAGGTAGGATTAGAGGAAAATTAAAGCGTAGAGTGTGGATACGTGATAACGATATTGTGATAATTGCACCATGGGATTTTAAAGAAAATGAGCGCGGTGATATTGTTTGGAGATTTACTTTGCCTCAAGTGGAATGGTTAAAAGACAATAATCATATTGCAAAAGATTTCTGAGTTTGTTTAATATTGTAGTTTGGTTTGTGTGTGATTATCTTATATTGGATCTATTTTGATAACTTATCTTAATATACGGAATAATTTCTATAGCTATTAAATGGAACAAGGCACAGTAAAGTGGTTCAACCGCACAAAAGGCTTTGGTTTTATCGAAAGAGAATCTGGTGACGATCTATTCGTTCACAAATCAGATGTTGATGGATTCATCAATGAAGGCGATAAAGTCGAGTTTGAAGTCGGTCAAGGTCAAAAAGGACCAGCTGCTCAAAAAGTCAAAAAAACAGCATAGACAATAGATATTTTTATTAATTTAAGAGTTCATCATTGTTTTCTTAAATTAGTCTATTTTTTTATTATTTTTAATTATTTTTAGAAAAACTCGTTTTGATCTAAAGTGAATTCTTTTCCAAACTTGGTTACTTTTTACACTGTAACTTTTCTGTTTAACGATATTGCAAAAATAACAGATGTTAATGATATTACAAATGCTGTAAGAAAAATCAAACTATATGCCTCTTGAGTTGGAAAACTGCCAGAAATGCCTTCTATTGTGGTTCTATGTGTTTGTTGAAGCATACCAGCAATTGATGGCCCTATTGACTGACCAATCAAATTAAGAAGTAGCGTCATTCCAAGTGCAATTCCTGCAAATTGTATTGGTGTTGATACTAATACAATGTTAAATCCTCCAATAAACGCAAGTGATAACCCTGCAGCAATTACTGCAAGTGTTATTGTTACCATGTATTCTGTAGAATGGAACAAAAGTAGACTGAAAAATCCAATAGTTCCCACTATTGTTCCAATCATTGCCAATCTCTTATTTCCTATCTTCTCAAGTGCAAAACCTGATGTGATACTACCAACTAGAAAAATTATCATAAATGGCATTTGTGTTGTTGCAGTTGTAAGTTCTGTTCCTCCAAAGCCAAGTGGTTGAGGACTCTGTATCATGATGGGTATTGTTTGATACACCATAAATGTGCATAATCCTACTATGAGTAGAATCAATATCCCAAAAAGCAAGGTTCTATTTTTTAATAGTTTTAAATCAATTAATGGATATTTTATCCTCTTTTCTATTGTGATAAAGATAATTAATGATGATAGAGTCACTGCAAAAAATATGATTGATTCGAAGCCTTTCCCTGTGTTATTTTCTAAATAAGAAATACCTACAAGAAATGAAATTATTGTTATTGCAAGAAATACCGATCCTTTGATGTCTATTGATATTTTGCTATCTGAAATATTTGGTAAAGCTCCAACATGAATGAATTTTAATATAAATAATCCTAGAATTGCTGCAATTGGAAAGACCGTGAAGAATGTTGCATGCCATCCGTAGTTTTGAATAATGTTTGCACCCATAAGCAATCCTATTGTAGCTCCTGCAGGAAATGTTGCAGAAAATATTGATTGTCCGACAGCTAGTTTTTTTTCTGGTAATACTTCTCTGATTATTCCAAACGCTATTGGAAACATGGATATCCCTATTCCTTGAGCAGCTCTTGCAACAATCATAACTGGTAGACTATAGGCAAATCCTCCTGCCAAAATTCCTGTCGAGTAAATTGCCAATATTGCCAACAAAATTTTCTTTCTCCCATACACATCAGATAGTTTGCCTGCAATCGGTGTTGCAACTGCACCTGCAATCATATATGTTGATAAAATCCAAGCTGATGTATTGTATGGCATTTCAAAGTCCACAATAAGTGTGGGAATTGCTGGAAGAACCATTGTTTCTGCATACATTGCAATTAATCCCAAACAACTCAGTGTTCCAAGTGTGAGCCATGCAGAACGACTAATTTTGTCTTTTTCCATTATCATCCCACAAGCAAACAAAAGCCAATTTCTAAGTTTAAAATACCTTTACTCTTGTTGTAGAGTATCTTTTGAAACAATATTACTATGTAATGACCGTGGATTATTTTTTCATGCCTTTTCTTAGTGTTTCATTAATTACTTCAGAAAAGCTAACTGTGTTATTAGTATCTTGAATTCTTTTTGCCTGGATCTCTCTTAATTTTTTATCTACATCCTCTTCTAACATAAATGTTATTCTTTTAGCCACTCTTGAAAAGATTCTTTTATAATATTTTAACCGTGTGGATTTTTGGAATTTTATTTTGTTTAAAAATTTGAATTATTTTCAACAAATTTAAAGAAACAATATGGACAAGATTATTTTTCAATAAGTACACCTTATCGTGTTGAGAGATATTCATGAGGATATCCAGAATTTAGAAAAAGAAATCTTACAAACCGAAGACAAAATAATAGAATATCTACGAGCAGGATATGCAGGAGGAATTAAAACATCACTTCATCGTTTAGATGCTGACTTGAAATATCTAAGCATACTTGCTAATGGGGCTCCGCTTGACAAAACTGAAGATCGAAAAATAATGGATTTTTTGAGAATCCATTATGACTATATGCAAAAGTTGTCTGTACCTCTATAGATTTCAAATCCTTTTCATATCATTCTAGTGTGTTTGAAAATCTACAGTGTTTTTTGATTTTGAAAAATCTATACGTTCTTAGTAAATGATGATCATGGCCTTCACAAGTAACATTTACTAGTAAATTTTCTCTCTACCTAGAGAAGCATTTGCTAGTTTTGTCCTTCTATTCCCAAAAGAGTAAGTGTAGATCTGATGGGCTCTATTTTTCTAATATTCCAAACAATAATTTCTTGCAGTTTGCCTTTTTCTGTATGTTCAATTTTTACTATAATATCATATTCGCCATATGTGCCATGTATTTCTTTTATAGCGTCTATGCGCTTTAGTTTTTCGATTACTTCGTCTTCTTTTCCCAAATCACAGTTGATCAAAACATATGCTACTTCCATAGTGCTATATGTTATTGTAAATAATTATTTAAGTTGTCACAAACCTCTGATTTTTTTAAATACTCTTCATAGAATTAACTCTCATTTCTAGGTGAATTCTAAAAAATGAATCATCTAGTAATAAAATTGGTTGATGGAATAAATGTTTTTGAATCTAACCCTTTTCCTTGTTATCTTTTTCATTAAACATAAGATCTGAATCCCCTTCGTGTTTTTTCCGCTTTTCATGTTCTTCTTTTTGTTTAATCATCTCTTCGCGATACTCTTCAATTTCATCCAATTACATATTCCTACAAGTATGTGGACTTAAGGATTTAGAAAATAATCTCTACTCTATATGCTAATCAAGTTTTAATGAATATACAACATACTTTCCTTTTTTTGCACTGAAAAATCCGATCATCTTTGCCATAAATCCATATTTTTTATTTCTCAATGAGATTATCTTTTCTGCTAAATCTCCCTGAATCAAGTCGGCTTTACCCGAAAACCACTTTCCATTTGGCTTTCCTGAAAAATTGGAAATTGCAATGTTTACTTTGTTATTGTTTCTAATTCTTTTGACTTTTCCAGTAAGCTCTCGTGTAATTATCCAAATAAGCCCATTATATTCTACAAACCATACAGGAGTTCTAACTGGCGTGCCATTATTTCTAAAAGTTTCTAGTGCAATATATCTTTCATTTGGAAAAATATCCATGATGTTGTTTTAATTGTCAATAATGTAAATCTTCTTAGCATCTAACACACTTGCATATGTCATATAATTTCTGTGAACTGAATCATAGATAATAAAATATGACATTACTTTCTAAAAAAATTAAAATAAACACTATTTTCTGATTAATCTAGCTGCTCTGGATGCCCTTTTCCACGTAGTGCAAAACAAACAACCGCTAATGTTATTGCCACTCCTATCGCGGCTCCATATGCGGCTAATCCTGCTTCTGCCATGATTCTATTGATACAAAATTATCAATAAACATGACTATTGTAAATTAAAAAATATGTTTAATTTTATTTTTTAAATTAAACGAATATTATGTCATTTTAGATCTTATTTTTTGTTTATTTTTTTAATTTGTTTAATATTATTAAAAATATCAAATAAGTGTTAATGATTACCTGAATACTGTTTTTATTTTATAATATGTGCTCGTTATTAGGTAGTAATCAACTTGTAAAAACACCAGGCATCAAATGGTGTTGGAACCAGAACATAGAGTTGTCATTGGATAACTACTTGGTTTTGATTACTACCTGATATTTTAGGCGTATAATGCTATGATCATTTTTTTATTTGAGAAAGGGTATATAGTATTATTGAGATTGGCAAAAGAATGTATCATTTGTGGAAAAGACTTCATTGGATTTGAAAAATATTGCAGTATGAGTTGCCTGGGAGAAACATACAGCAAAAAATAATCGCGATTCTCATTTTTAACAAAAAATAATGCTTAACATTGTTATTTTTAAAAATCGCGTTTTATTTCCAAATGATGAGTTAAAACTCAATCAAAATCATATTTAGGTTCATAGTCTGGATCTTCAATGTTTAGGTGATATAGAATTGCTTTTCTATTTGGCATTGTGTTCAATTGGCCTTTACTATATTTGAATAAATTCAATATACTTTGGCATGCCTCCATAGTTCCAGTAGACAATATGAGTTCTCCAATATCATGATGTTGATATGAAATTTACAATCACAACATGTACTATTGTTCAATAGTGATCCCTGACATTCAAAAACTAGTACAATTGTTTTTTGTTATCGTATGTACCATCTTATTTGGTACTGATTTTGTATTTTTCCATTAACACTTGCTTTATTTTACTTTGATCAAATGGCTTGTAAATTACTGCTGCAATGTTAAGTTTGTTTAATCTCTGTTCTATTTCTAATGAAATGTCTGCAGTTATTGCAACTATTTTTACATCAGGATCAATTTCCTTTATTTTCTCAATGCCATAAAAGCCGTCAAAGTTAGGCATCATAATATCTGTAAATATTATATCAGGCCGATATTTCATGTATAGTGATATGGCTTCATTGCCATCATGTCCACATGCTAACACCTCTAATCCCATAAGTTCTAAAAGTTCAGAAAACATTTCAGTAATCCCTCTATCATCATCTATTACAATACATGTAATCAACAGTAGACAGGTATGATGTTATTATATAAACAAATATGTGACTAGAGTTTCGATCAGTATAATTTTATCAGAACACGAATTCCAAAAATATGTACTTTTAATATGATATAATAAATAAAAATCACATTATGCATATTGAATATAAAAAAAAACTCATTGTTGGTTTTTTGGTTATTTTGGCAACCATTACTGTATACGAATTATCTGTTAATGAAATAAAAAAAATGCCTTTAGACTATCAACTAATTTCTGAACATGAGGGTCAGGATCGTGTTTTGGTTCAAATTAATGGAAGTCTGTCAGAACCATTTTTGATAAGGGAAACTCTTAGACAAAACGTTGTTGATGTAAAAGGCGATATTTTAGAGATAAATGCTACTGTAAAGGGTATTGATTCTGCAACAAATAAGGTGATCTTCAATAGTGCACAAACATTTTTTGTTGATCGAAATACTCGAAAACATGCACAAACAGATGAATATTTTGCATTTCCACCTAATGTTCAAAAACAAAATTATGAATTTATCCATCCTATGATATTTACTAAAACCACTTTTATTTTCAAAAATGTACATAACATAGGTGATCTTGAGGTCTATGATTTTTCATGTGATTACAGCGGCACTGATGTATCTTCTTCTTTTCCACAATTTCCAACAAAACAGATACTGTCTGATGGTAAATGTATGGTATCTGTAGAACCTGTTACTGGTATTGTTGTTAGCTTTTCTAAGAAATGGGATGATTATTTTGTTAATGATGGAATTCGTGGCTCTCAAGTTGAACTTGGAGGCAAACAAACAACAGAGTATTCAAAATTTATTTTGGCAAATGATGCAAAATCTACAAAATCGCTTTATTATTTCTTTGATGTTGTCCTCCCAATACTGATTACGATACTTGGAGTCATTGTACTAGTAGTGATAATTTTATTTGAAAAAACAAAACATCAAACTAAAATGATCATACAAGCACAAAATGAGTTACTTAAAAAAGAGAAATTATCTACAATTGGGGAGCTAACTGCAAGAATTTCTCATGACTTGCGAAATCCATTAAGTGTAATTAAATTGGCAACTGAAAACATAGAATTGAGAATCAGTAAAAACCTTGATCCAAATCTAAAAGTGTATATTCCATTAATATCTGATTCCTTATCTAAAATTAATTATCAAATAAGTCAAGTGCTCGGATTTGTAAAGACTGCAGCACTTGAAATGAAATTAGTTTCAATTTCCAAAATTTTACAAGAATCTGTCAAAAATACAAATATCCCAAATAATATTTCAGTTACTTTGCCTGAACATGATTTTTCATTAATTGCAAACAAAATTCAATTAGAAGCTGCATTTGGCAATATTTTATCAAATTCTGTAGATGCAATAGGTGAAAACAAAGGAATTATTACAATTCGAGCTAGAACTGAAAAGAATAATCTCATTTTAGATTTTGAGGACTCTGGAATAGGCATTGCAAAAGAAAACTTTGATAAAATATTTGAACCATTATTTACAACAAAACAGACTGGCACTGGTTTGGGACTAGCCAGCGTAAAATCAATAATTGATGCGCATGGAGGAACAATATCTGTAAAATCCCCGCCTACTGTTTTTACAGTAACCCTTCCACAAAATCATATACTAAACTAGAATCTGCGTTTTTCCAAAATACCAATTATTGTGGTAATTCTATGGAAAATGTAGTAGGATCATTCTTAACCCCTATACTACCGCCATGTTGCTGAATTATCTTTTTACATGTAGGTAATCCAAGTCCTGTTCCCTGTTCTTTTGTTGTAAATAATGGATCAAAGATTTTTCCCATAATTTCTTGTGGTATTTCTGGACCTGAATTTTCAAAATCAATTGTTATTTTGTTTTTACTTTGTTTTATCTTGACATTTATGGTTCCTTTTTTATCCATGGCATCAATGGCATTTGTAAAGAGATTAATGAATACCAATGTCATTCGTACCGGGTCACATGTTATTTTGGTATTTTTTGTTGGAATGTGTATTGACACTGTTTTTGGTACATCGATACTGTTAATTGATTTTTCAAGAATTTCAAGTATGTCTGAATCAACTATGTTTACTGTTGGCTTTTTAACATAGTTTAGTATGTCATCTATTTGTTCTTCAATAATTCCAATTGACTGTTTCATATTTTTAATTCTATTTTCTAATACTGGATTATCAAAACCACCATTTTCTATAATGTCTATGTTAATTTTTAGTACTGTAATTGGATTTTTTATGTCATGTATTATTTGAGATAGATTTGTCCCTATGTTTGAAAACTCTGATGATTGTGCTATCTCCTCCGATTTTTTTTCAATCATTATTTCCAAATCACGCTTCTGTTTTTCAATCTCTTTTGTTTTATTGTTAAGAAATCTATTGACATTTTTGACTATCATAAAAATAATTGTCGAAAATACTGCAATCATAACAAACATACCCACAAATATCATGATATACAGTGATTCGTTTGAAAATTCTTGTCGATAAAAGTGAGTATAAAGTAATGAAACAGATGTGATAAAAAACACCGTTCCAATGATTAATGGTATGGCAAATTTGCTAATTATTTCAAATGTGCCTGTATACGTTTCAAATATTGCAACTTTGGTTTTTGTTTTGAAATAAAATATGATTCCAGTAATGTAACAGATATACCCAACTAAGTAAAGCAGGTCCGTTATTTGACCATCATAGTACGAATCATCCAGTACTGTAAATAAAAAGAGGGTATCTGCAACAGTATCTATCAAAAATCCCATAAATACAAACATCCAAAAATATGTTTGAACACCTCTAACAAAAAATGTAATTCCAAGTAAGCTAAAAAATAACAATATACTGCTAAGTATTGGATATAGAAATCCAATGAAAATATTCAATGTTGGTTCTTCTTGATAATAATCTATCAGAACATGAAGAGATGGGATTAAAAATACTAGCGATATTATTGCAGAAAATAAAATTATTGGTTTTGTAATGTTCTTTTTTATTGGTTTTAGATACAAAATTAAAAACATAACAAAAAATGGATATCCAAATAAGTAAAATACATCTGCTAGAGATGGAAACGGATCTTGATTAAAAACAACATCTAGAATTTGCCATGTTTGTTCTGCAACGAACCATGATACACTACCTACTGCAAAAAATAATATTGCGACCTTGTTCTCAGTGTTATTTTTCCATTCTTTTATCGCAATATAGATTGATGTTACTGCAAGAGCTCCTGGAATTATGATATAGCTTGGTATTGAGATAAATGCAAACTGATTATCATCTAAGAAAAGTCTAGTTGTGTAGAGAAGTGAGATTGTGATTATGGATACAACAAATACTTTTAGAATAGAAGAAGATTTTGCTTTCACAGTGATATTCATATGATCTGTATCTCTTCTGTTATATATCTAAATTTTCTAAATGAATTGTTTTTCCATTCAATTACTTCTAATTGTACTAAAATCTTGTTAGGTATTAGCATACTTGGTAAATGCAACAAGAAATAAAAACATCTGAAACAAAGGAAAACTAATGAGTTCTAATTCCGACGTATCTTCTAATGATTTGAAAATGAGAATTAATCAAGACTTTGTTTCAATAACAATAGAAAAAATATTGATGGATATCAGTCCAGATACATATCATAAAGTCATGGATGTTCTCAATAAAAAACAACATTATCCTATTTACGATCATCCTGAATCAATTAAAAAAATTCTTAAAGACTTGTTTGGAGAATCTTATACAGAAATAATAAACAAGATAAAAATTGAATTAGAAAGACATGTTGTAGATAAAGAAATATCACGTTTTATATCTAATCTTGATGAATAGTATTGCAAACATATTTTGAAAAACTACAGGAACAAAAATTTCTAATCATCATTTTAATTTTGCTTGTCACTGTAAATGTAGTTGCAAATTTCATTGGTGAAAATGTAGCCATTCTGGTAGGAAATTTCATGTATATTCCAGTTGCAGTAAGCTTGGTAGTAGTCAGTACCATGAAGATGTTTCAATCTGGTTTTACTGGAAAACATGGAATGGCGTGGATTGCTCTGACAGTTTGTGCTGTCTCTTGGCTTATTGCAGAATTAACATGGATATTTTATGAAGTGATATTGAATATTGATCCTTTCCCATCCTTTGCAGACATATTCTATCTTTTAGGATATCCCTTTTTGTTTATGTTTTTAATATTTTACATTGAGCCAGTACAAAAAGCAATAACAAAAAAAATGATTGCAGTTGCGACTTTGTTGTCTTTATCTATTCTTATCCCCTCTCTGTTTATTGCACTACAAGACAATTCCAACATGTCTTATTTTGAAGCAATACTTGCAGGTGCATACCCAGTAGTTGACGCTTTAATTATAATTCCAGCATTAATTGGAATTGCATTGTTTTTTAAAGGTCAGGTAAATTTTATGTGGACCCTAGTTTGTATTGGGATATTTTCTTTGTTTGTAGCAGATACTGTATTTTTGTTTGCTCAGCTTGATATGTGGTACTATACTGGGCACCCAATAGAGGTTTTATTTTATTTCATGTATGTTTTGATATCTTATGGTGTGTATGATAATATGAAAGTTTTTTCTAGAGCATGATGTGTCATATCCACATTAAAAATATTACACTGATAATTCTATCTAAAAACTAATTCTATTCTAATTCAATTACAAGTATCTTAGTTTTTTTTATTTTTCACACCATAAAGACATTTTGTGATGATCTATTTTTGATGTAAAAAATACTCATTAATTAAATGATCACGATCAAAAACTGTGTGTTATTTTCCATAATAACACGATACTTTATAGTATGAACATATGAATTCCGTATGTATGGTCAAATGTATAGTGGTAGATGACAATCTAGACATAGTTGATGTATTTTGTGAACTACTTGGTATGATTGGACTTGAGGTTATTGCTAAAGGTACTGATGGTATGCAGGCAGTGGAATTGTATGAGAAACATCACCCTGATTTGATTTTTGTGGATTTGTTAATGCCAAGATATGATGGATTTTATGCCATGGAAAATATTAGAAAGACAGACCCAAATGCCAAAATTATTGTAGTAACAGGAGATCTTATCATGAATGAATATGATCTTTTACACTCTCATAATGCAACAGCTGTAATCTACAAACCGTTTGATATGGGTAAAGTAAAACAAACTCTTGAATCTATCTCTTTGGATGATGTTAAACTACCAAAAATCAATAAACGTCATACAGACCTAAACTGAATCTGAAAATTTAATCAAGGATGAACCTGTCGATACTATGATTTCTAAAACTAATCACTGATTATCATATTCCACTTTTTTGTAAAAACAGATCTTGTAAAATACAAGACTAACACTGTGCTAATTACTAGCATAATCATAACATACGAGCCAAATTCTGGCACAACGTGGGTTCCAGTCACTGTTACAATCTTTGAACTAGGTGATACTGGTATTGTAAGGACACTCATGCCTTTTTCTGCATCTTGTTTAAAATTCACACTGTTTTCATCAATCCATACTACAAATGGGCCATCTATCAAATCTGTTGGCAATCTTAAAATTAAATTGGCCTCATCAGAATTGGCTTTTCCAACAAGTTCAAACATTATGGAATTGCTTTTTGTATCTATGTTATTTACAGTAACAAGACGATCAAACAAATACTCTACGTCATAGAATTTTGTGCCATCTCCAACACTCTCTCCTACATGAGGTATCTTTTGATAAGTGAAACCCACTGTAACTACACCAGTCATCCAAGGATGAATTGAGCAAAAATAATCATACTTTCCTTCTTTGGTAAATTTGTATGAGAAAGAACCGCCTGTTTTGATTAACCCACTATCAAAAATTCCATCCGGCCCATCATTTGGATTCCCTGAAACTACTGTATGTTGTACAGTATCTGCATTTTTCCATGTTATGGTATCTCCAAGTATGATGTCGATTACTCCTTTAGTATTGCCGTCTTTTTCACTTTGCCAAAAATATGGTGCTTCTGGAGAGCCTGCCCCTGTAGGGATATTTACTCCATAAGATTTTTCTGCAAATGCATTATTTGATACCAAAAGAGACGTTCCAATTATCAAAAGAATCAGTATCTTTTGCACTATTTGTTTTTGATTTTATGCCTAAAGAGGTTTTCTATTCTAAGTTTCGAAGATTTGTTGTTAGTTACAAATATCGCAGTGTTCATTGTTTTAGAATCTATATCGATTGAAATTTAGAAATGTTTTATTTTGATAATTTGTAGTCTAAATTATTAGAACACTTTATGAACTTCCAAATATTTACTTAATCATACTATGAAGTATTTTGTAATCTTTTTGATAATTTTTGGAGTTGTAGTTTCATCTGCACATGCACAATACATGGAACCCATATCTGTTATTCAACCTGAAAAATTTTCTCCACTTGAAAATAGCATTGGTGCCGACCAAACACTAAATGTTATTTTTGAGCTTAAATCACAACAATATGCGGAAATTCCCGACGAACATCTTCGTATAACCTTCTTGGAAGTCTCTGAAGATTCTCGATGTCCTGCTGATGTTACATGCGTGTGGGCAGGCATGGCGAATTTGAAGTTTAGCATTTCACAAGATCAGGAAAAAGAAATAACCTTGAGTAGCAACAACATTGCAACTGTATTTGACAAATATCAAATTCAATTAATTGATGTAAAGCCATATCCTGTAAGCACAAAAACAATCAAAGCCGAAGATTACATTGCAATCCTTAAAGTAACAAAAGATAATGATACACCAAATCCCGTACCTAGTGCAATACTGTCCCCATTAAAACAATTCAAGTCTGGAATTTCAAT
>DATIFS010000056.1:0-4884 GCA_035455105.1 Nitrosarchaeum sp. | reverse complement strand
ATTTAGAGCTGCAGATTTTACCTTAAAAACTACTTCGTCAGATTTTGGTTTTGGTTCAGGTACATCTTTTACTTTTAGAATTTTTGCAAAATTATCATCTGGTGCATATTCTTCATAAACTACCCCTTTCATGAATAATTTCGAGTATCACCCCTAATTATATTTTCTCTGAGATCAGATACGATTTATCTTAAATTCACGTTTTGGTTGTTGAATCGATAACAAAATTTGTTTTAGTTGGTTATCACTGATTTGAGAAGCCATCTTTCCTTGCGAAGCAATTCCAATAAGATATTGTTCTACAAGATCAGATAGTTCAGGTTTGACCATTTTTATGTTATTTAACCGCATTCTTGCTTCGGGTGAAAGTATCTGCCTTAGAACTTGTTCTTTTTGGGCATTTATGTCAGGATTTTGTTTATCGTTAGGATTTGGTGATTCAGAAAAACTCATTTCAAATCTAAGAGTATACTTTCAGCTGAGGATTTTCAGTGATAAGCTCATTTAGAATTTCTGTTGATAATCTATCTAGTTTTTGCATTCCTTGTTTTGAAACAACGCGACCTTTTTTCTCAACTTTTTCTATATATCCAAGTTTTTCTAATCCTTGAACTGCGTTACGGATAATTGCACCACCTGCATCTTTATGATGTGCAGCACCATATCCTGATGGTTTTCCACCACCATAAATTTTTCTTAATTCATGAATTCCAATTGGACCATGAAGGTAAATTTTTCTCATTAACGATGCACATCTTGTATGCCACCAATCTCTATTTTGAGGTGGTTTATCTGCATGAGCACCAGTTTTTACAAACGGAATCCATTCAGGAGCAGGAATATCTTCATTTTTTAGAATAGCTGCTAGTCTACTAATCAATACATCTGATGGTACATCGTATACCTTTGCCATAAAGTGAAAAAATCTGGGATCGTCTTATAAATCATTGAGGCATTGTATGTAGATTTTCAAATATGAACAAGCGTAAATTTTCAGATCGATATTTTACTTGTTTTCTTTGTATTAGACTTTTAAAATATAATACTTGTTTAGTTTTGAGAAACCTATAACTTCTTTAAAGCATTCAACATGTGGGGATTTTCAATGTCAAAACATAGACTAAAAAAACTCTCAAAGATTTTCGGTCCAGGAATTATAACTGGTTCTTCAGATGACGATCCTTCAGGAATTGCAACCTATTCTCAAGCAGGAGCACAATATGGTTCTGGAGTATTATGGTTTGCTTTGTTCCTTTTTCCTTTAATGACAGCTGTACAAGAAATGTGTGGAAGAATAGGTCTTTTGACTGGAAGTGGATTAGCAGGAGTTATCAAAAAAAAGTATTCCAAAAAAACACTTTTTCCAATAATTACATTACTTCTTGTTGCGAATACGATAAACATAGGAGCGGATATTGGTGCAATGTCCGCTTCTGTAAATTTGATTTTTCCTGGATTTCCCATTCTTCTTATTACATTATGTTTTACTGCAACAATAATTTTATCGGAAATTTTAATTCCGTATCAAAAATATGTTAGAATATTAAAATATCTAACACTTTCTTTGCTTGCATATTTTGTTACTGCACTAATAATAGGTGAGAATTGGCAAGAAGTTTTTACTGCAAGTATTATTCCACACATAGAATTTACTCCTGCATTTGCCATGATGTTCGTTGCACTCTTTGGAACTACAATATCTCCTTACTTGTTTTTTTGGCAAACATCAGAAGAAGCAGAGGAAGACGTTGCAAAAAACAAGATCAAGGAAATTGGAGAAGGAAAACCACACATTACCAAGCGTGAAATTAAGATGATGCGTGTGGATGTTATGATTGGGATGGGTTTTTCTCAAATGATTATGTGGTTTATTATCATGACTGCTGCTGGAACTCTTCACACTGGTGAAATTACAGATGTGATCACTGCAGATCAAGCTGCAAAAGCAATAGAACCATTAGTACATACATTTCCAAATTCTGGACAGATAGCAAAAACAATTTTTGCATTAGGAATCATAGGTACTGGAATGTTAGCAATTCCAATACTCTCTGGCTCTTCAGCATATGCATTATCTGAAGGATTAGGATGGAAGCAAGGATTAAGTAAAAAATTCAAAGAAGCAAAATCATTCTATTTGATTATAGCCACTTCGACAATAGTTGGATTGTGGATTAATTTTATTGGATTAGATCCAATTCGAGCACTGTATTACACTGCAATAATTAATGGAATAATTGCAGTTCCTTTACTTATAGCAGTAATCAAAGTGGCAAATGATAAGAAAATTCTTCATAGCCATACAAACAAAAGGCTATCCAATGTTTTAGGATGGTTAACTGTTGCAATAATGGGGTTTTCCATTGCTATAATGATCCTTACATGGCTTTGAATTATTAACTATAAGGCAATAGTAGGTGATTTAGGTATTATTTTACGATAAGTGTGTCCACATAGATTACATGAAATTCTAATTGACTTGACAGATGTTCTACCTAAACGGATTTTAGAATTTTTTCCTGGAGTGATAAATGATTTGCATTTTTTACAAAAAACAATTCTTAGTTCATAAGGCATTGGAATTTTGTATTTCATACTAATTCTTTGTGCAAGCGATGCTTGTCGTTGAGAAAGATTTGGATTTGTTTTTGCGTTAGAAATTGCATTGTTGATTAGAATATGCATTCTTTCCAATGCAATCTTTCTAAGAGTTGGTTTCATAATCACTATTAATTATGCACCTAAAAATTAGTTCTCTTTAGATTTAGAGTGCAGTCAGCGGGATTCGAACCCGCGTCACAGGGTTGGAAACCCCGAATACTAACCAGGCTATACTATGACTGCACAAGAAAACAAACTTAATTTCCTACATAAAAACGGTTTTTTCATACTCATAGAGAATACGTGCAATGACAACATGTGCCTCGTAAGACGAGTTATCAACTGAAAATAAGTGATTTATTTTACTTTTTACTGATTCAGAAAAGTGACCTTTTTGGAATCCTCCTATAACTATACAGGTATTCTCAGATATTTCAGAGCTGATTTTTTCAAATGATTTGAGTTCTCCTTTAGTAGAGAAGCCAATAATTTTTGATGGTTTTATTTCATTGATTAATTCAGGAAAAGATTTTTTTTTAATTTCTAATAATGTATTGGTATCAGCTTGTATTTTTTTCTCTAAAAACAATTTTTCAATCAAACCTTCAAATCTATGATAAGATTTTGGAATGTGAACGTTTTCTCCAAAGTAAATTACTTTGTCATCAATTGTGTGAACATAAATTTTGATTTTATTTTGGAGATATAGTGGGATAGTTGTTGCCTCTAATATAGAAAAATGAACTAAATCAGGTCGTCCTCTTTTAATTTCATCATGAATGCCTTTCATTGCAGCAAAATGCCAGGAATTATCAAGTAATATTTCAGAGGGATGCTTTCCTAGTTTTTGTGCATGGGATGTTATAGAAGGATGATTTTGTAGTTCAGACGGAACAAGTTCTAAGGCAGATTCTGCTAAAACAAGAGAAATCATTTAGTTGATCATTTCTATTTGATTTTTAAATTCATTCCAACTAGGTTTTGGAGATCCATCTGAATTTAAGAGCCCAGAGCTACAAACGTAATGACTTAATCGTTCAATTACATATTCACTGCTACCTAAACTAGAACCTCCACCTACACTAATAGTTGCATTACCAATTTCTGGTTGTACAATAACACATGTACCATCAGGTTTGTCATATTGCCTGTACCAGGTAAAAAATTCTATTTTAGATTTGTTTTCTTTGTAAAATTCAAATGATTTTTCTAAAAACAATTTCTGAGAGGTGGCATTTCCTCCTACAAAGTCAGATGTACTCCAGCTAACCTCAAAAAGTCCAATTTTTTTGTCAGGTACAATTTCAAATATTTTTTGTAGATCCTCTTTAGCTTCTTGTGGAGTTTTGACAATATCATTCAAGGTATCAACTGGAGAGTATGAAAAAGCAACAAAATCACCAAGCGCCAAGTCATTTACGATATGTTCCAAGTTTTTGTTGAGTACATTATGTAATGCAAATGAATTTCCAATTTCGACATCAGGATGTTTTTCCTTTAATTTGGTATATACTCCATTGAAAAGCTCTTTGTATACTGGAATATTTTGTTCATAATAACGGAATTGTGATTCTGTTTCACCAGAAATTACAACTTTATCGATAATATCATAACGAGACAATATGGCATCAAGAACATTCACTATTCTGTCTTCTCCAATTGCATTAAGAGATGGTTTTCCAATCCAGTTCGGAAATGGTCCTAGTGTTTCTCCGTTAATCACAGAGAAATACAGTGTAACTTTAAGATCATTGTTTTTGTTATAACTCATCAATACATCAGATTGCTTCCAGTCAAATTCTCCCTTTACAGGCTCAATAAGATTCCAAAATAGATACACATTACTTCTTCCAATTCCAGTAGATGATGCATCAGCGTAAATTTTGTGTAATTCTGGTAAGGATATTGATGGATTTGGTGTGTTAATTACAAGACCGATCTTTTCATTATGTTTTTGACTGGTAATTGGTTGTGTGTTTGGGGTAATCATCAATACGGCAATTATTGCAATTATAGCAATTACTGCTACGCCTACAGATATTCCTAGAATCTTCTTATCCACAAATAATGAAGATTAAAAAGGCATAATAAAAGATGACTTATTTTTACTGAATATTACTAATAAAAAAAGAATTCATACTCAAATTTAGATCGTTTAGCGATTAATTGAAAGAATACACCATATCAAGTCAATAATTACGTTCAAAATAAAATAAAAGGGGGTCTTGAACACCTAAAACTATCTCACAAAGATGGATTCAGGGTCAATAGTTGATTCTGGGT
>DATIFS010000055.1:0-31959 GCA_035455105.1 Nitrosarchaeum sp. | reverse complement strand
GCAGATCACACAGGATTGGCAGGATTTGCACGACAATACTTTGAATATTTATTAAAAGATTCAAAGATGGTATAATATGGATTCGATAAACGAGGAAAATGATGAGACTCTTTTTGTAGGAACTGCAGAAGCAGAACATGTTGAAATGTATCTAAAGGCAATTTGGCATATTAAAGAAAGAGGTGAAGATGTAAAAATAAGTACAATAGCAAAAATGCTCAATGTTAGGCAACCAAGTGTTGTACAAATGCTTAAAAAATTAAACGAGAAAAATCTAGTAAACTATAACAAAGCAGGTGTAATTCTTACTCAGGATGGAGAACGAATTGGTTCTAGTATGATGAGAAATAGTAGATTACTAGAAGTGTTAATGGATAGTGCATTAAAAGTTGAAATAGATGAAGAGATGGTATGTGGGATTGAGCATCATATGAATAAACAATTTACAGATGCTCTTTGTACAATGCTAAAGCATCCAAGAAAATGTCCTCATGATCATGCTATTCCAATGGGCGAATGTTGTAAATCATCTTAAAAATAAATTTACATTGTCAATGATCCCAAAGGATATATCATATTGAAAATAATACTAATCATGGCATGTTTTTGTGGCTGTGAAAGTTGGCAAAAAAATGATGACGGTTTTAGAGTAGCATGTGTAAAATGTGGTCATGGACCTCAAAATCATGACGATGAGTTTAGAGCTTCTGCAAGAAAGAATGAATCACAAAGTCAAAAGCGCGATGCAGATTTTGGATAAATTATTCGCCAATAATTTTAACTAAAACTCTTTTGGATCTTTGTCCGTCAAATTCACCATAGAAAATTTGTTCCCAAGGACCAAAATCTAATTTACCATTAGTGATGGCAACAATAACTTCTCTTCCCATTATTTGTCGTTTTAGATGGGCATCAGCATTGTCCTCACCTGTATCATTGTGTTTGTATTGATTAATTGGTTCATGTGGTGCAAGCGATTCTAACCATTTTTCATAATCTTGATGTAAACCACTTTCGTCATCATTGATGAAAACACTTGCAGTAATGTGCATTGCATTTACAAGACAAAGTCCTTCATGTATTTTACTTTTGAGAACTAGTTTTCTTATTTCAGGAGTAATATTGACAAAAGCTCTTCGTGTTTTTACATTAAATGTGAGATATTCAGTAAAAGATTTCATGATATGAAATATCATATCTATCATAAAAATTCTAAGAGCAGGCTCAGAACTCAAGATCCTCATCATCAATCAAAGGGATAGGGTCATCACTGCCAGCAAGGCAGTATTAAGGTAGATGCCTATTGAGTCTTTCAAGAAGATTGATAAATGACGAGTTAGGGATTTATTCAAAATGGTTACAATTGATACACCTGCCTCATTAGAAAGTTTTAGAAGATTTGTAATTGGCAGTACATGTCGTTCTTATGCTCCAAGAAGTTACTTGGAGGATCCAGAAGTATTTGCTGAAAGAGAAGACAGTTTAGGTTCGATATATGTCGAGGCTGCAGATAAGGTGACTTTGAAAAAAGTAAGAGACATCACATTTGTTAATGCAAGAGACATTCTTGGAATTATTTATAATTCAAAGAGCGGAAATACTGCGCTAAAATGGCGTCAAATAAGAAAAAATAATGGAAAAGTAATAGGAGAAGCATCTGCAAATTCTTTAACAAATCTAGCCGAATCAGGTGTTCTTACCCTAGATTGGGTTGAAAATTATCTCAAGAAAAAAACAGAAGAGACAAAAAAAGTTACAAGCTAAACTCTTTTGTTTCTGTTTAATGGAATAATATTATGATTACAAAAATAATTGATGAGAATTCCATTTCTGTCATGCCGGAAGATTCAGATGATCTATTAAATTTGCGTCGTATAATCAAAGAAGGAGATAGAATAGTGGGGGACACTACAAGAGTTGTAAAATTAGAAAAAGATTATGCAAGACCTGACAAAGGAGAGAGAATTAGAGTAAGAATTGCACTTAATGTAGAAAAAATATCACTAGATGAGGTACTAGATAGATTAAGAATTGGCGGAACAATATTAGAATCAAGTAACGAATCAGTGCCTCATTGTTCTCATCATTCATTTATTCTTAAAATAAATGATGGAATTACAATTACAAAGAAAAAATGGTTAGCAGTTGAAAAGAATCTAATTGAATCTAACAACAAGCAAATGGGTTTTGTATTAGTTGCAATTGATACTGGAGATTGTGGTATTGCAAGATTAAGAGGAACACATTTAGAATTTATTCCAAATATTTATTCAGGCTCTGGAGGAAAAAGATACAAAACGAATTTTAATATTGAAAAGTTCTTTGAGCAGATTCAACAGGCATTAATTTCCATAGTTAAAGATACAGATTCCATTATAATTTTTGGTCCAGGAGAAACGAAGAAGAGATTTTCAAATTTTCTTTTAAAATCACAAAATGCACAGAAATATAAAATTCAGGTTGCAGAAGGAATTGATTCTGGTGGTGAAGACGGAATATACACATTTACAAAATCTCAAACAATGAAGGAAATAATGTCAGAGAGCAAACTTGCCAAAGTATCTTCCATTATTGATGAGATTATGCTAAGAGCAAACAAAAAAAGTAGAAAATTTACCATGGGTTTTGACGAAACTCTTAAAGCAAATCAGTTTGGTGCAGTTGAGCTACTTGTCTTTTCAGATAAAGCAATTCAAACAAACGATGAAAGAAAAGTCATAGAACTTCTTAATGATGCAGAAAGTAAAGGTGTTAAAACTTTCAGTGTTGATTCAACTACAGATATTGGTCTTAGAGTAACTGGATTAGGAGGAATAGTTTCTTTGTTGCGTTATGCAATAGAATCCTAAGTTGTTGATTCGACTAACCACTTTAGATAAGATTTGTTTATTGACATAATATCAATTTCAATGATCTCAGGGACATCATAGGGATGAGTTGATTTAATTTTTTCTTTGAGATATTTTTTATGTTTTTGTGTTGTTTTAAACAATGCAAGATATTCTGACGTATTTTCAATTTTTTCTTGCCAAGAATAAATTGAGGATATTTTAGTAATGTTAACACATGCAACAATTTTGTTTTTGACTAGATCATTTGCAATTTTTGTAATAGAGTTTTTGTTAGGGTAGGTTGAGATAATTATGATTGGTTTCATAGTAACTATAAATGACCGTAGTTTAAAAAATTAACAATTAATTTGAACCTTGATTTTATTACTCAAAATTCGATCATCTATGTATTGATAGCATGGGTAATAATTTTAGGAGTTGCCAAGGGATTAAAATTAGAAAAACATGGCTTTGAGCTAAAAATATACAGTCTAGTTTACAAAAATCAACAAGTACAATCTGTTTTAACAAGAATTTTAGGACGAACAAGACGAGGAATCAAAGTTTTTGCTAATGTTAGTGTAATTGCAGGTTTTCTTATGATGGGTTTTGCATTTTGGTTTTTACTAGCAAATGTTTCTAAATTTTTTGTAGCACCATCTGAATTCTCCCAATTAACAGTATTAATTCCAGGTGTTACTTTGACATCTTCATCATCAATTCTATACTTTTTACTTTCAATACCAATTGTTTTGGTAATTCATGAAGGCGCACATGGAATTGTTGCAACACTGGAAAAAATTAAGATCAAGACAGGAGGATTTGCAATATTTATTGCAATGTTTGCAGGATTTGTAGAACCAGATGAAGAAGAATTTAACAAAGCAAAAAAGATTTCAAAGTTAAGAGTTATCGGTGCAGGAGCTACATCAAATGTAATTTTTGCGTTGGCATTAGGATTGATATTACTAACAAATCCGTTCTTTGCAATGATAGTACCTGAGCCATTATTGAGTGTGTTTTATGATTTACCAGATGGTGTGTCTGTACTTTCAATAATTCCAGATTCCGGAGCAGAAAAGGCAGGATTGCTTGTAAATGATGTTATTACTTCGATTAATGGAATTCAGATCCTAAGCCCGCTAGATTTCCAAAAGACAAATTTGATTCCAGGTGAGATTGCCAAAGTTTCAATACTTAGAGATGGACAGACATTACAATTTCCTGTAGAGGTAATGCCATCACCAGATGATCCTAAAAAAGGATTAATTGGAATTACAAGAGACAATTCATTTGCATACAAGCCTGTTTTGAATTTTATTGAATGGAAGGATCCAGGAGTTTCAATGTTTTTGTTATGGTTATGGATGATCTCATTTTTTATTGGAGTAATCAATATGTTGCCACTCCCAATTTTAGACGGTGGAAAGTTTATTCATACAATTATTGATAAAAAAATCTCAGACAAGGCAGTAAATATAACAATGTGGGGAATTTACGCATTCACATTTGCACTATTTGGTTTGAATATTGCATTATCATACATCAAATCAGGCTGGTTTACTATCTAGACATCTAAAGAATCATTAATGAAAAAAAATTACATGATTTTATGAAATGTGACAGATGCGAAAATCAGGGAGCATATACTCGTAAATATTCTGGAGAAACATTATGTTCTAGTTGTTTTTCAAATTCCATCCTAAGAAAAACTGCAAAAACTATTTCAAAATACAATATGATTCAAAATAACGAATTAGTTGCTGTTGCAGTATCAGGAGGCAAGGATTCTCTTGCTTTACTTAATATTATTAATCAAATGGCTGCTACACATAATTTTAGAATCAAAGCGATAACAATTGATGAAGGTATTCCAGGTTATAGAAATGAAGCATTAGAGATTGTGCAGGAATTTTGTAACAAATTAAATGTAGAACACAAAGTTTTCTCATACAAGGAATTATTTGATTTAACTTTAGAGGAGGCATTAGATTTGAGAGGAAATGAAAAAACATCTTCGTGTTCTATATGTGGAACTTTAAGAAGACGTGCAATTGATCATGCTGCAAAAGATATCGGTGCAGATGTAATTGCTACTGGACATAATTTAGATGATACATTACAGACATTTGTGATAAACATGCTATCAGGAGATACTAACAAGATTGGTTGGATGGATCCTGATACTTCAGATAATACATTGAGAAAAATAAAACCGTTTTGTGAGATTTATGAATCTGAAATTGTATTTTATGCATTTACAAATGATATTCCATTTCAAACAGAGCCTTGTCCGCATATGAATGAAGGAATAAGAACAGAAATTCGTGAATTCCTAAATTCTTTAGAAGGCAAACATAGTGGTATTAAAAATAATTTATATCAATCAATAATCAAAGTATCACAAATTGTAAAAGATACCAATTATAAACAAAAGACAATTTGTGAAAAATGCGGTAGTGAGTGCACTGGAAAGATTTGTGCAGTTTGCAATATGGTTTTAAAACTAAAGGAAAATCAAACCTAATGCACATATAACATATCATCTTAAGAAAAAAATGGTAGTAGGTAGGATCGGGGTGCCAGCCGTGCCCTGTTCTGAAACCGGCTATATGCAGAGATCAGCAACTGTTGGGTAAATCTCTAGATGGGTAATTCCCGCTTGGTGTGCGGAAATGAAATCACGCCGAGGCGGGTGGTTGCAGGACAAGAATTGTCCGAAGGGATAACGTCTAAGTCCGAACCATCGAAAGGGATGAGGTCCGGGAGGGAGCAATCCTAAGGTGGAGCATCCACGCTTCCTCGTCTACGTGGCGGATCTTGTATGCCTTGAAATGGGGCTATTCGTCTAGACTGGAACCAACGGAACTACTACCTTTATAATTAAAATTAAATTTTATTTATCATGAAAATGATTTCTTTTGGAAATAAGAGAAGCTATGATGATTTTAAAAAACAAATTCCAAATATTGTACAACCACTTTTTGATTCTGTGAGAGAGTTTTGTCTTTCATTAGGTGAAAACGTAGTGGAAGATGTAAGAATGCATAGAGTTGTATTTGGAAAGTCTATGACATTTAGATGGTTTGCAGACATAGAACCAGAAAATAGAGGTATTATAATTAAAATTCAAAAAAGTAGGAAAGAAAACCCTCAGATTTTACAAGTCAAATTAGGACAAGACATCATAGAATTAAAAGAAATTATAAAAAATGCATTTCAGACAATAAATTAGTATAATACATCAAATTTGGAAAATTCTCCCACAAATTTCTCATTTCGAATTTCCACATCCTCAACTCTAGCATTTGCAGGTCCTCCATGAGACCATTCAACTAGTCTGCTTACTTTTTCTTCATCACCTTCAAGTACGGCTTCAACTCTGCCGTCTTTGAGATTTTTTACCCAGCCAAAAACATCATTTTTTTTAGCCATTACTTTTAGAGCTTGGCGGAAAAATACTCCTTGTACTTTTCCAGTTACAAAAATTCTAATTCTTTGTTTCGACATACAAAAAAATATTTCAATAAGGTATTAATCAATTTAGGTAAGAAAAATTAGATTATTACTTTCTTTCTTTAATTCTGGCTCTACCAGTTTTTCTTGCAGCAATGCTACCTACTTTAGCTCCTGGTGGTGCATTTCTAGATACAGTAGAACTTTGTCCAACGTGCTGATGTCTTCCACCACCGTGTGGGTGAACATATGCTGCTTGAGCCACACCTCTAACAATAGGAAATTTCTTTCCCTTAGCTCTAAAACTACGCCATTTGTTACCAGCACTCATAAAAAATCGTTCACTAGCTCCACCACCTGCAAGAGTTCCAATCATTGCCCTATTTTTTGGATTGAGTGTAGTGAATTTTCCAGATGGAAGTTTTAATGTGACTCCTTCTTCACCGTGTGAGAAAACTGTAGCATTTGTTCCTGCTGACTTTACTATAGCACCACCATCACCAAAATGTCTTTCAACATTACATACGATGGTTCCATCAGGAATATTTTGAACACTAATTACGTTACCTTTTTCAATTTTTGACTTTAATCCAAATTGTAATGTTTCACCTACTTTAGTACCAAGAACTGCAGGCATGAAAGAAACTGAACCATCTTCAAATCTTACTTTAGCAAGAGGAGCTTCTCTTCCACGTTCATGTACTAGATCTATAATTAGACCCTCATGTTGTTCTGATAATGAAAAACGTGGATATTTTGCTTTACTGCCTACTTTACCAGTAGAAGTAGATCTAAACTGAAATCCTCCACGGCCACGTCTTCTTACTAATGGTCTTTTACCCAAGTAGATCGTGTCGTATTCATTAAGGATTTTAAGCTTGTGATTTTGCCTGCGTAATTTGACAAAATTACTACAAAGATATAAAAATTAGACAGAAGAGTTTGTTATATGAGCCAGAATGCACTTTCTCTAAAAGTTCTTGAAGCATATACACGAGATGTAGGGCGTGGAGTTGCAAGAATTGATTATGATTCTATGGATACACTAAATGCATCAACTGGTGATGTAATTGAGATTAAGGGTAAAAGAAGAACTGTTGCAAAATGTCTTCCACTTTATCCATCAGATGAAGGAAAAGGAATTATCAGAATAGATGGATTAGGTCGTAATAATTCAGGTATTGCAATAGGTGATACCATCACTGTAAGAAAAATTAAAGCAGTTGCAGCTGAGAAAGTTGTGGTTGCACCACTAGAGGCAATTCCTCCAATTGATGAACGTTATCTTGCAGATGCTCTAGAAAGTGTTCCTTTGATTAAGGGAGATAATGTAATGGTTCCATATTTTGGTGGTCGTTTAACATTTCAAGTAATTGGAGTAACACCAGCAGCAGATGCAGTATTAGTTACTCAAAAAACTGTTTTCCATATTGCAGAAAAAGGTGAAACATTACGTGGTGTACCTCAAGTAACTTATGAGGATATAGGCGGTTTAACTGATGAAATTAAAAAAGTAAGAGAGATGATCGAGTTACCATTAAGACATCCTGAGATTTTTGAGAAACTTGGAATTGAAGCTCCAAAAGGCGTGTTGTTATATGGCCCACCTGGAACAGGAAAAACATTACTTGCAAAAGCAGTTGCAAATGAAAGTCAAGCTCATTTCATTAGTATTTCGGGTCCAGAAATTATGAGTAAGTTTTATGGAGAAAGTGAAGCAAGATTAAGAGAAATTTTCAAAGAGGCAAGAGAAAAAGCACCATCAATTATTTTTGTAGATGAAATTGATTCGATTGCACCAAAGAGAGAAGAAGTAACTGGAGAAGTAGAAAGAAGAGTTGTCTCACAAATGTTATCATTAATGGACGGACTAGAAGCAAGAGGTAAAGTTATTGTCATTGCAGCAACAAATAGACCAAATGCAATAGATCCTGCACTTAGAAGACCTGGTAGATTTGATAGAGAAATTGAAATCAAGGTTCCAGATAAAAAAGGAAGAAAAGACATTCTTGCAATTCATAGCAGAAACATGCCACTATCAGATGATGTCAATGTTGAAAAGATATCTAGTGTTAGTCATGGATATGTCGGAGCAGATTTGGAATATCTATGTAAAGAAGCTGCAATGAAATGTTTGAGAAGATTGCTTCCTGAACTTAACATGGAAGAAGAAAAGCTTCCTCCAGAGACTTTGGATAAACTAATTGTAAATAATGAAGATTTCCAAAAGGCATTGATTGAAGTCACTCCGTCTGGAATGAGAGAGGTATTCATCGAAAATCCAGACGTTAAATGGGAAGAAGTTGGCGGTTTAGAAGATGTTAAACGTGAGCTCCAAGAGGCAGTAGAATGGCCAATGAAATATCCAGGATTATATGATAAGCTAGGACATAAAATGCCAAGAGGTATCTTACTTCATGGTCCAAGTGGTACAGGCAAAACACTGTTAGCTAAAGCAGTTGCAACTCAAAGTGAGGCAAATTTTGTTTCTGTAAGAGGTCCTGAACTATTATCAAAGTGGGTTGGAGAATCAGAAAGAGGAATTAGAGAGATCTTTAGAAGAGCAAGACAAGCTTCACCTTGTGTAGTGTTTTTTGATGAAATTGATTCAATTGCACCGATTAGAGGAGCTGGTGGAGAAACAGCTGTTACAGAAAGAGTAGTCAGTCAATTACTTACTGAATTAGACGGTATGGAAAATATGCATGGTGTTGTTGTTTTAGCAGCTACTAACAGACCAGACGTGATTGATCCAGCACTATTAAGACCAGGAAGATTTGATAAAATTATTCAGATACCATTACCAGATAAAGAAAGTAGAAAGATGATTTTGAAAATTAATGCTGAAAAAATACCAATAGTCAGTGATATTAACAATCCACAGCATGTAGATATTGATAAAATTGCAGAATTAACAGATGGATTAAGTGGTGCAGATACTGCCGCAATTGCAAATACTGCAGTATCACTAGTTATTCATGAATTCTTAGATGCTCATCCAGATGTTAAAGACATAGAGAAAAGCTCTGAGGGAGCAAAAGTAACCATGAAACACTTTGAAGCCGCAGTAAAGAAAGTAAGAGAACAAAAGAACCTCAAGATAGGCGAGAAACTAGTAGCTTCCTATTACAGGTAGTTTTTATTAAATAGACAACCCAACTCTCGTAAATGTCTGAATTTAGAGGCTATGATGGAAAATCATTAGAATTTTTAAAAACTAATAAAATCAGTGTCGGTGATTCAGTCAAAATTCTTTCAGATTTAACATACTTGGGAATTATTATGCCTAGGTATGAACACAGTGATGATAAACATCTAGTTCTAAAATTAAAAAGTGGTTATAATGTCGGATTAGAAATAGAAAAAATTAAAAAAATAGAAAAAATTCCTAGTTCCGAAAAAATTATTGAGAAAAAAGAAATGTTGGAAAAAAATCCAAACTTACCAAAAATTCTCTTGTTATCAACTGGTGGAACAATTGCAAGTAAAGTAGATTACAGAACAGGAGCAGTAACTCCAGTTTTAACTGCAGAAGAACTTAATTCATCAGTACCTGAACTTGCTAAAATTGCAAATGTTGATGCTGAGGTATTATTTTCAGAATATTCAGAAAACATAATGCCAGAACATTGGTTAAAAATTGCTGAAAAATTAAAAGAATATTCAACCTCAAATTATTCTGGAATTATTATTGCACATGGAACAGATACAATGCATTATACATCATCATTTCTATCGTTTGCACTTGCAGGATTTCCAATTCCAATTGCACTTGTAGGTTCACAAAGATCTTCTGATCGTGCATCATCAGATGCCGCACTGAATTTGATTGGAGCAATAAAATTTCTTGTTGGTTGTAAAACAAATGGTGTGTATATTGTAATGCATCAAGATGAAAACGATGAAACAGTTGCATGTCATTTAGGAACAAGAGTGAGAAAGAATCACACTAGTAAAAGAGGTGCGTTTCAGACGATTGGAGATAATCCAGCATTCATTGTTGTAAATAATCAAGTTATAAGAAATTCAAAAGATGATTTTTTCAAAGTCAAAGAGTTTCAGCCAAGAATTAATCTAAATACAAAAGTTGCACTAGTAAAATATCATCCAGGATATGACCCTAATCTTTTAGGAAAAATCATTGAGATGAATTACAGTGGAATAATTTTTGAGGGTACTGGTTTAGGGCATATTGGAAAAACAATGTACGAGAATGTAAAAAAAGCAAACGAAAAAGGCATTTTCTTAGGCATGACTTCACAGTGTATTGATGGTAGAGTGAGAATGACAGTCTATGAGAGCGGTCGAGATTTACTTGATTTAGGAATAATTTCCTTAGAAAACATGATTCCAGAAGTAGCTCTAGTCAAAGCAATGTGGGCATTAGGAAATTCAAAAACAATTGAAGATGTTAAACATATTATGCTTCAAAATATCGCTTCTGAAATATCTAATTAAAATGAGTGATGTAAATGTCTGAATTTTTAATTGAAAATACAGGATTAAAGGTTGGTCTTGAGATACATCAGCAGTTATCTACTAACAAAAAATTATTCTGTAGTTGTAAGCCACTTGAATCAGATGAATACACTATAAAATTTCAAAGAAAGTTAAGGGCTGTAAAAAGTGAATTGGGTGAATATGATCCAGCTGCACTATTTGAGAGTTCCAAATCTAAAACAATGATGTATTATGCTAACCTAGAAAGCAGTTGTTTAGTAGAACAGGATGAGGAACCACCTCATGATTTAGATATTGATGCAAAAAATCTTGTATTGATAATTTCATCTGCACTTGAATCAAATGTTTTTAGTGAGATTTATCCTATGAGAAAAACTGTGATTGATGGTTCAAACACTACTGGTTTTCAGAGAACTATGTTGGTTTCTCAAGGAGGGTATATTGATGTTGATGGTGAAAAAATAGGAGTTCAATCAATTTGTTTAGAAGAAGATGCTGCAAGATTGCTTGGTGATAAGGGAGTCATAAGAGAATATAGCTTAGATCGACTTGGAGTTCCCTTAATTGAAATTGCATTAGAACCTGTTGAAGGAGATTCAAAAAAGATAAAAAAAATTGCGCTATCGCTTGGAAGACTATTGCGAAGTACAAAAAAGGTTACTCGTGGAATTGGATCAATACGACAAGATGTCAATGTTTCAGTTAAGGATGGTGGAGGTGTGGTTGAGGTTAAAGGAGTACAACAATTAGATCAATTAGAAAAAGTAGTAGAATTTGAGGCTAAAAGACAACACGGTCTTGTAAAAATAGCTAGAAAATTACAGAATTCAAATTTTGGTGAAATTTCAAGAGGCGAGGATGTTTTCGATATAACAAATGACTTTAAGAGTTGTCAATCAAAAATCATACAAAAATCCTTTAAAGATAATGCCATAATCAAAGCAATCAGAATTAGAAATTTTGCTGGCATGTTTGGTTATTCGCCATATGAAGGAATAAGATTAGGAAAAGAGATAGGCCAGCTTGTAAAATTCTACGGGATTGGTGGAGTTTTTCATTCAGATGAATTACCAAATTATGGCATAGAAGAAAAAGATGTATCTAATGTAAAAAAAATATTAGAAATAAGTGATAATGACGCATTTTTAATAATTGCTGCGCCTGTAGAAAAAATAGATTTTGCAATTGATTCCATAATTAAAAGAATTAGTCAAGCAAAAAATGGAGTACCTGCTGAAACAAGATTAGCAACTCAAACTGGTGAAACAACATTTCTCAGGCCTAGACCAGGTGCATCAAGGATGTATCCTGAAACAGATATTCCTCCAATTATTGTAACAAAAAAAGAATTAGAAGATGCAAAAAAAAACATACCAAAGTCATGGGATGAATCACTTAATGAATTACAAAAAAAATATAATCTGAATTTACAATTAGCAGAGCAGATTTTTGATTCACAGTATTTAGAAATTTTTGAAAAAATTTGTGAAAAAACTTCAATAGTACCAACGTTCATAGCATCTATTCTTTGTTCTACTATTACTAGTCTAGAAAGAAATGGGTTGAACTCACAACTATTAACAATTGAAGAAATTGCCAAAACTTTTAAATTTTTAGAAGAAGGGAAAATCGCCAAAGAATCAATTGAGATCATATTTGAAAACATCATGTCCGGAAAATCAAGAATAATTGAAGATGCAATAAAAAATACATCAATTGAAACTGTGAGTAAAGAAGATTTTGAAAAAATTATAGAGAACATTATCATAAATAATAAAGAGATAATCCAAAATCAAAAAGAGCGTTCTGTTGGTCCATTGATGGGTATTGCCATGAAGGAACTTAGAGGAAAAGTATCTGGAGAAATGGTAAATAGCCTTCTTTTAGAGAAAATAAAAAATTTTTTGGAAAATAATTGATAATAATTAATGCGGGAAGTGGGATTTGAACCCACGAACTCCTAGAAGATAAGGATCTGAACCTTACGCCTTTGACCGGGCTGGGCGACTCCCGCAATCTGAATTTTGAAATCTAGCATAAGTTTCTTTATTATACTGTTTTACTTAAAATACATCAGATTAACTAATTGAAGATAAAATGGAATTCAGAGAAATTTATTGTAGTAATTGTAAAAAAGTTCTAGGAAATTATAACATAAAATTTTACAGTGATGAGAAAATTGGAGAAATAGTGAACATGTATCACATATCTCATATACGAAGTGGTCATCAAGTTACAATTAGAAAATTAGTCAAAAAATAGAATCATAGTTTCAATTGTTCAACAGCTTCAGATAAAGTAGTGATTCTTTTAATATTTTGATCAGAAATGTGTTGATTCCATGGTTGGGAATAAAGAAAGACACTTTTTTTCTTTTGTAAAAATTTTATTGCATTTAATGGAGAATCATCAATAAAAACATCATAGTCTAAATCTGCTTTCATTGGACCATCGATTACTGAAACATAGTTTTGATAAGTTATATCATGTAGTTTAAGCCAATTTTTTACAAAAGAGTCTGTCGATAGTTCTCTAGCTGTTACAATGTCAACCTGCCCAAGATTTGAAAGATTTTGTGTTACTGCAGATAAATTATTTTCTGTAGGTGGAATGGAGACCCAATTCTTCCAACATGAAGTCAATTCATCATAAAAATCGTATCTATTAATTTTGAATTTTTTCCAAAAATCCCAATTAGTTATTTCATCTTTAGAAATATTAGATCTGATCTTATTACTGTAAATTAGCCATGATTCAATTACATCAGCTAGTACACCGTCAACATCTAAAGCAATTTTCAATTTTATTACCTATTATTCATTAGATTTTTGGAATTCATCTAAAAGATTTTTTTGGTGTTTACTGAGTTTTTTTGGAATATTAACAACAATTCGTATGAATTGATCCCCTCTATTTTTTGAATTCATGCGTGGCACACCTTTACCTTTTAATTTTATTATGGTGTTTGGTTGACTACCTGATTCAACTTTTATTTTTTCAGTTCCGTCTAAAGTTGGAACTGTAATTTCACGACCTAAAGCAGCATCTATCATAGATATATCCTGATCATAAAAAATATCCATACCATCTCTCTTGAATTTTTGGTGAGGTTGAACTCTGATTCTAACAATTAGATCTCCATTTATTCCTCCAGGCATTTCATTTCCTTCTTCTGGAACAGTATAATCACCAGTTTCTACACCTGATGGAATGTCAAATGATATTTTTTTTGTACCTTTTTTCTTACCGTTTCCTCTACATTCACTACAGGGTGTTTGAATGATAGAACCTTGTCCTTTACATGTAGAGCACGGTTCTACTGTAACAAATGATGCAAATCCCATGCTTCTACTTTTCCTTACTTGACCTTGACCATTACATGTAGAGCACGTAGTCTTTTTTGTGCCAGGTTTACATCCAGAACCATTACAAACTTCACATAGTATTTCTTTTTGTAAATTAATTTCCATTTTTTTACCATGAAGAACATCTTCAAGAGTTACAGAAGTTTCATAAAGAATATCAGAACCCCTTTGTTGTCCATAGCTAGAACCACCACTTCTTCCAAAGATTGATTCAAAAATGGAGTCAAAACCGCCACTTCTTCCAAATATATCACTGAAATCACCACGTGCTCCTTGAAAAATATCATCATTACTGTATCGTCCATCTACACCGGCATGACCATGTTGATCGTAAATTTTTCTTTTTTCAGGATCCGAAAGAACTGCGTATGCCTCAGAGATTTCTTTAAAGTGTTCTCCAGCTTCAGCAGATTTGTTACGATCAGGATGAAATTTTAATGCTAATTTTCTATATTGTGCTTTAATTTCATCAGAACCAGACGTTTTTGTAACTCCTAAAACCTCATAATAATCACGTTTTGCAGCCATAAGTCATCCTTTAATTATAATTGATGTATAAATTGTGTAATTTGTTAATTTTTAGTTTCATCAGTTGAAGATGATTCAGAATTTTGCTGGGTGTTATCTTGTTGTCCACCTTCAGTATTTTGTTGTTCTGAACCAGGTTGAGATGCAGCATTTTTGTAAAGCTCAGTTGTAATTTCATTAACTATTGATTTTAAGGTATCAAGTTTTGGTTTAAGAATATCAATTTCCTTATCAAGTGATTCTTTTACTTCTTTTACTGCATCTGTGACTTTAATTCCTTGTTCTTGTGAAATTTTATCTTTAAGATCATGGTTTACGAGTTTTTCAACAGTGTAGATAAAACTTTCAGCTTCATTTCTTAGATCAATTTTTTCTTTTTTCTTTTTATCTTCTTCAGAGAATTTTTCAGCATCTTCTTTTAATTTTTCAATTTCTTCTTTTGATAGTTTTGAATTGGACGTAATGGTAATTTTTGCTTCTTTTTTTGTACCAAGATCTTTTGCAGCCACATTAATAATTCCATTTGCATCAATGTCAAATTTTACTTCGATTTGAGGAATTCCTCTTGGAGCTGGAGGTAAGTCTGTAAGATTGAAGCTTCCCAATGAAACATTATCAATTGCCATAGGTCTTTCTCCTTGGACTACATGAATTGTAACTGCGGTTTGGTTATCTGCTGCAGTAGTGAAAACTTTACTTTTTGATGTAGGTATTGTTGTATTTCTTTCAATTAATGGTTCTCTTACTCCTCCCAGAGTCTCTATTCCTAATGTTAACGGTGTTACATCAAGTAATACAATATCACTAGTTACATCACCAGCAATAATTCCTGCCTGTATTGCTGCACCCATAGCTACTGCCTCCATTGGATCTATACCAGATTCAGGTTCTTTTCCAAGTACTTCACCAACGAATTTTTTCACTAGAGGAATTCTTGTTGGTCCTCCAACCATTACAATTTTGCTAACATCTGATTTTGATAGTTTTGCATCCTCAAGTGCTTTTTCTATAGAAGGTTTACATCTTTCAATAATAGGTCGAATTAATTCATCAAGTTTTGCTCTTGTAATTCTTAGTTCAAGATTCTTTGCACCAGACGAAGGATCATGAGATATGAAAGGAAGATTTATGTCAGTTTCCATAATGGTTGAGAGTTCAATCTTTGCTTTTTCAGCAGCTTCTCTAATTCTAGCCATTGCAGTGGAATCTTTAGAAAGATCAATGCCTTCTTTTTTCCTAAATTCATCAAGAATGTAATTAATTACAACTTTATCCATATCTGTTCCACCTAATTGAGTATCACCAGAAGTGCTCAGTACTTCAAAGACACCTCCGCCCATTTCCATTATAGTAACATCAAGGGTACCACCACCAAAATCAAATACAAGAATTTTCATATCCTGTTTTGTTTTATCTAATCCAAATGCTAATGATGCAGCTGTTGGTTCATTTATTATTCGTACAACATCAAGACCAGCAATAGTTCCTGCATCTTTAGTTGCTTGACGTTGATTATCATCAAAATATGCTGGAACAGTAATTACAGCTTTATCAACCGGTTCCCCTATGAAGGCTTCAGCATCTTTTTTTATTTTTTGAAGGATAAATGCGGATATTTGTTGAGGTTTGTAATTTTTATCTTGAATTTTAAAAATATAATCAGAACCCATTTTTCTTTTTGCCGCAGCAATGGTACTATCAGGGTTAGTGACAGCTTGTCTTCTAGCAGGTTCACCTACTAAAAGGTCACCAGTTTTGGTAAATGCTACAACTGAAGGAAAGGCTTTTCCGCCTACTGTGGCACCTTCTGCTGCTGGAATAATGGTTGGTTTTCCACCCATCACTACTGCAGCCGCAGAATTACTTGTTCCTAAATCTATTCCTATTATTTTAGCCATTTTGTTTCATCATTATTTTTTTGATATTTCTACCAGTGTTGGTCTAATAACTCTCTTATGAGAAATATATCCTTTCCTAAGTTCTTTGGTAATTGTATTGGCATCTAGCTCAGAATCAGAAATAATAGAAATTGCCTCATGAAAATTTGGATCAAAGATTTCTCCTAATGCATCAATAGGAGTCACATCGTATTTTGCCAACAATGAGTCCATATTTTTTAAAATAGAATCTAACCCTTCTGTGTTAATCTTACTTTCTGCAAATACTTGTTTAGCTCGTATAAAATCATCATAAATTTTTAAAAAATCTAACATAAATTCATCAATTTTTGAATTTACACCTTTTTCAATATCAGATTTTGTTTTTCTATTTAGATTTTGATAATCTGCCAATACATGTTTAATTTTTTCCTCATAATCTTTCACTTTTTGTTTTTCTTTTTCTAAAAGATTTTCTAATTGAAGTATAGATGAATTTTCAGAATCGGATTGTATTAAATCATCTACATCATGTTGTGTCGGAACATCATAAGAATCATTGATGTGGTTTTCAGAAATTACATTGACTGGAATTTCATTTGGATTATTTTCTTCTGACAATTCAAACATAATGATCCATTAGCTAATTTATACTCTTATTGAATAATTTCACACAGAGGATTAGCTTTAATTACAATAATATTAGTATCTTGTTTATTTTTTTCTATATTTTCAAAATCCATTTTTGAGCATGCTACAATAATAGTAGTTTTGTCACTATGAAATAAATCGGAGTTTAGATGCTCATAAGCTTCTACATCGCCAATATAATCACGTAATCTTGAAGTTAGATTCTGTAACATTTCAATTTTATCTCCACGCATTTCATGTTGATCAAGTGTCCAAGATAATGCAATTTTTGTTCTGCTAGCTTTTAGATCATTTTTCTTTAATGTGGAACGAATTTCATCAATTAATTTCTTAATATAACCATCAATTCCTTTAACACTGCCATTAATTAGATACATTAGGGTATTTGCACTCTCAAATGAGGAGCCTAATGATTTTAGATCAAATAGTCCACTAACCATATTATCTAAGAAAATTTCTTGAAAATCATCTGAAGAAAGGTCATTTTTTGTGACATCATCCTGAACGTACCTGCAAACCTCCAAAATACTACTAAGGCTAGAAAATCTAGATAGTACATTAATTGCATGAAAATGTTCAGATGAAGAAATTGCTACAAATTTTTTTTCTTTTTTTCCTGTTGCTAAAAGATCTGCTAAAATAGAATCTTCTTTCCCATTAAAAGAACCAATAAACTTTGGTTGTTGATTAAGATCTTCTAAAGGATAATAAAAGTAAGAAATTTGTTTTCCTACTTCAAGTCCTGTCACATGTTCAAGTAATGAAATGTTTTCATTATTTCCACCAAAACCTGTAGGTAGAGTGTAAATTACAGAACTGTTTTTTTTCAGAGAGGTTGTAGCATCTCTGAATTTAGAATGAATTTCAGTTTTGATGTCTTGTCCTGTTTTTCTGATTCTTGGCGTAAAGAAGAGATATTGAGCTTTTGAAATGGCTACATCAATTGGTTCCATGGCCAATAATGGTTCATCTTCTTTTAGAGAAGATACATTTGGGTAAGTTTTAGCTATTTCTGCTTTTAGAGAAATTGCAGATGGTGTAGATTCATCAATAATGTACACATCTGCACCTTTTATTGCCATTTGACATGCAATAGCATAACCTTCGGTGCTAAGTCCATAAACAACAACTTTTGCTCCCCCCATTACACATAAGGCTAGTAATAGACTAAGAAAAACTTATTGAACTTACCAGAATAATAGAAAATACTTGAAAATTTGGATTGATATTCTAACTCCTAAACAATTATTGTTTTCTGAACCAATAATTGAAAAATTAAGGAAAAAACATAATGTTTTGTGTACCTCACGATCATACGATGAAGTCTCAAAACTTGCAAAAATTCGAAATTTTGACCTAGTTTGTGTTGGGAAACACGGGGGAAGTGGAAAATATGGCAAACTTGAGGCTAGTACTGACCGCATAAAGAAACTATCTTTGTTAATTGATAAATTTTCTCCAGATTTAGTAATTAGCTTTTGTTCTCCTGAAGCAGCAAGAGTATCATTTGGGATGGGAATTAAACATTTTGCATTTTGTGATTCACCACATGCTAACGCAGTAATGAAGTTGACATTACCTTTAATTCAAAAATTATTAATACCATGGATTATTCCCAAAAAAGAATTTTCAAAATATGGAATAGACGCAAAAAATATCATCACATACAAAGCAATTGATGCAGCTGTTACAATAAAAAGAGTCATAAATCAAAAAGACTCATTACCATTTAAGAATAATCATAAGAAAAATATTCTGATCAGAGTAGAAGAAGAACAAGCCGCATATACATCCAAATCAAAGAAAATAATTCCAATAATAAAAGAAATCATAAATGAATTTGAGGAAGAAAATATTGTAATTCTTGGGAGATATGCAGAACAGATTAAAAATTTAAGAAAAATATTTGGTAAAAAAGCAAAGGTTCTAAAAATGTCATTTGATGGAAAATATCTACTAAATAATACGGATGTTTTTCTAGGATCAGGTGGTACTATGACAGCAGAATCAGCTTTACTTGGAGTTCCAACCATTTCTTATAATGCAGTACCGAATATTGTTGAGGAATATTTAGTAAAGAATAATCTTGTAAAAAGAGAAATAGATCCCAAAAAAATTAATAAAATCATTAGAAAATTTCTTGAATCATCAAAGGAAGAACATGGGAAAAAAGCAGGTAAAATTTCAAAAAGTATGGAAGATCCTATTCAAAAACTGATTCAAACTATTGAGCAATAATTATGAATTGGGTTTAATGTAGAAATAACATAAATAAAAAGTTCATTAGGGGAATCATGTTTGCTCCTTTTTGTTAGTCCTGTAGTGTAGCGGTCAAGCACAGGGGCCTTTGAAGCCCTTAACCCCAGTTCGAGTCTGGGCAGGGCTACCATTTAAAAAAATACCAATGTAACACGAATATAATACCATGAATTTTCAGAGTGTAACAAATGACAGATATCATTTTAGGGATGGGGGAAGTAGGAACTACACTTTTTGAGTTACTTATTCAACGTGGTTTTGATTGTATAGGAATTGATATTGATAAATCAAAATGTAGAAACTATTCTGAAATTAGTTCGATAAGTAATCCAGAATACTTGCATGTTTGTCTCCCAGGAGAATTAAATGAATTTAAAGAAATTACTACAAGTTGGATTAACAAAATTAAAGATTTACAAGCCGTGATAATTCATTCTACTGTAAGACCTGGTACTACAAAAGATCTTCAAGATGAATTTGATTTGCCAATTTTATTTTCTCCAGTACGTGGAGTTCATAGAAGATTTTTGGATGATATAAAAAAATATACAAAATTTATTGCTTCAGATAAGATTGAGATTAGTTCTAAAATTAAATTAGATGTAGAGAAAAGATTTCAGAAAATACAATGGATGTCAACCACTAAAACTGCTGAATTGGCAAAAATTTTAGTTGATACAACGTATTATGGATGGTTAATTAATTATGCTCAAATTACAAAAATGATTTGTGATAAAGAAAAAATAGATTTTGATGAAATGTGGAAATTTGCAGATGAAATTCATGAAAATTTAGGAAATAGACCAAAGATGTATCCAGGAATAATAGGAGGTCATTGTGTCATACCAAATCTAAGTTTAGCAAAATATGATAATTTAGACATAATTAAAAAAATAAATGAACTTTACAAAAGTTTTAGCAATGAAAATCATAATAGTTAAAAATCTAATTTTGTAAGTAATTTTGCGGCAATTATAAAAAGTATAGATGCAACAACAACTAAAACACCCATTTCCATAATTACAAATTCTGTAATATTACCAAAAATACCTGCACGTATTACATCAACTAGGTAAGTAAGTGGATTTAGATAAAATGCTGTACTAAGAGGCTCTGGGGAACCTAAAGCTGGATAAAATGCTGTACTAACAAATGCAAGAAATAAAAAAACAGTATTAATTATTACATTAAATCCTTCACTAGAGCGTAATCTAGTAGAAATTATTGATGCGATAGAACCAAACAAAACAGAACCAACAATTGCAGCAAAAATAATCATAGGAATTGTAATTATAGTAAATTCAACTGACTCAAAAAATACAGGATATCCAACTAGTGCAATCAAAGATGCACTGGCCAATCCAACAATTCCTATAGTGCAAATGTTACTTAAGATATAATCAGTTCGTGTGAATGGACCTGACATTATTTGCTCAAACATGCCATGTCTTCTATCGTTCCAAATTATGATTCCTGAGATAAGAGTACTGTTCATAATGTTAAATCCAATCATACCAGTAGCCAGAAATGTAGGATAGTCAATATTTTTGTTACCAAATGGGACTTGTTCAATTAATGATGTGTAAGCAAAACCTGCAACAAAAATGTAAATTAGTGGAAAGATCACTTGCCAAATTAAAAATCCAGGGTTAATGGATATTGTCAGATTTCTATTAACAAGCCTAATTATTGGATGCATTATCACTCACCATTTTTAAAAATATCTCTTCAAGATTTGTAGGAACTGCTGAAAGATCTTCTATCTCGATTTTATGTTCATTTAGAATTTGTAAAATATGTAATAATACAAATTCAGATTGTTCTGAATGGATTACAATGTTAGTTCCAGTATCAAAATCAATTTTACAATCAACAATACCTGAAAGAAGTGTTGTTATTTTATCTTGTTTTTCTAGTAAGTGAATTTTTATTGTTTTTTCTTTTCCAAATTTATTTTTTAAAGCCTCAGGTGTATCTACTGTAAGAATTTTTCCTTTATCTATAATTGCTATTTCATCACAGAGATATTCAGCTTCGCTTAGAATATGTGTAGTATAAAATATGGTCAAACCTGTTTTTACTTTATTTTTTAAATAATCCAACAATTTTCTTCGTGCACCAGGATCTAATCCTACAGTTGGTTCATCTAAGAATAAAAGTTCCATATCATGCATGAATTCACGAGCAACTTGGACTCTTCTTCTTTGACCGATTGATAGATCTTCGTTTCTTTTCTTACGAATATCTATAAGATCAAAATCTTTTAGAAGTTTTTCCATTCTTTTTTTGCGCTCAGTTTTTGGAACATTCCACATCATACCATATTTATCAAGAGATTTTTCAACAGATAGTGTTGGTTCGTAACTAGGTTGCTGTAATACTACACCAATTTTATGGCGAATTTGTAGCGGATTGTCAATTGCATTTATTCCTAAAATTGTAAGAGAACCACTTGAAGGTGGGATTAGTGTAGTTAGAAGTTTGATAGTTGTTGACTTTCCTGCACCATTTGGACCTAGAAATCCAAAGACTTGACCAGATTTTACCGATAAAACAATGTCATCTACAGCTTTTACAGTTCCATATAATTTTGATAAATGCTCAACATTAAGACATGACATGAGATAGAGTGCGATCTTCCCACTAATTTAGTTAATGAGGTGAATCACTATAATCACAGCAGAAATTATTTGAGTAAACAAAAAATCATGATTTTGCGATCAAGTGAGATTATAGATATTTCAAAACAATAATGAAATTTTTATTAATAGAACAGATTTACAAACAATGAATTGACTGAATTTGATAATCTTGTAGATAAATTATTAGAGCAAAAACCAGAATTAACTAGAAAAGATATTGAGGAGCAAATCAAACATAAAAAAGAAAAAATCGGTGCAGGTTATTTAACAGATCAAGGAGCTCTGTTTTTAATTGCGTCTGATTTTGGAATTTCCTTATCAGGACCATTAAAAGTTGAAATGGGTTTAAAGGATCTTTATTCAGGTGCAAAAGAAATCTCTTTGGAAACTAGAGTTCTCAATGTATCTCCTGCAAAACAATTTTCTCGCAAAGACGGTTCACCTTTTTATCTTAGAACTATGACTGTGTATGATACAAATTCAACTGCCAGTGTAAAATTATGGGATGATAAAGCAAATCTGCCAGGAATTGAAAATATCAAACCCGGAGATTTAATTAAAATTATCAAGGCATATGTAAAATCAGATCTAAATGGTTCACCAACTATCAATATTGGTTCAGGTTCAAATATAGAATTAACAGATAATAAAAGTGAAATTCCAACTATAGACAAGATTACAAAAGATATTAGCGAATTACAAGAAGGACAAAAAGATCTTGCAATTACAGGAGTAATAGATGGTGTTGTAAGCAGTATGGAGTTTACAAATTCACGTGGTCAACCTGGAAAAGCACTTAGAATGAGGCTAAAGGGAAAGGAAGGAAGTGCTATGAGAGTGGTTCTATGGGGGAAAGATCAAACAGACATTCCAAATATGATTTCTCAGAATGCTAAAGTAAGATTACTTGGTGTGAATATAAAAAATGGAAATCAAGGACTTGAAATTCACGGTAATGATTCAACGATAGTTCAAATTGAAGGCAGTAAAGAAGCAGAGCCTGTAATTACTAGAATTCTTTCAATTACAACTACAGAAAGTGGAAAAAATATGATTTTAGGAGTAGACAATAAAAAGAATATTTACAACATTATAGATAATTCAGATTCAACTAGCATATGTAAAGAAGGTGATGTAATTGAGTGCATGCCATCCAAGGTATATGGTAATTCTGTTACATTAGACAGTAATTCATTTGTAAGAAAATTAGAAAATGATGAATCAATACCATCATTGTCCCAAATAAGAACAAAAATTAATGAAATTAAAGTGGATGGAAATTATTGCATTGAATCTATAGTACTTAAAATTCCAGAAAGACGAGAAATTCAAACTAAATCTGGAGAATCAATTCTATTATCGGAGATGTTTGTAGAAGATGATACAGGTCAAATTTGGGTTAAAGGGTGGAGAAATCAAGCAAGATTAGTAGATAAATGTGAATTAGGAGAAATAATTTCAATAACTGGAGTAAATGCAAAAGCAGGGTTAGAGGGAAGAATAGAATTAACTCTTACAGCATTTTCCAAAATTACAAAAAAGAATTAAGAATCCCAAAACCCTCTTGTGACAACATATTGTCTTTCTGCTTCATAAATTTGCTTAAAGAGATGTTCTTCATCTATCATATTTCGCAGTATTCGTGCAGCAGTATCAGCCCCTACTCCATATCCAGACATTACAGTTATTGCAGTTTTTCCAAAATTTTCTATTAAAGAAGAGACTTTCCAGGCTCGATCAAACTTGTGTTTTTCATCCAAAGAGAGTTTTTTGCCAGCATATTTTTTACGTATTATTTTTGGAAGATCATAATCGGAATAAAAAGTGGCAGTAATTTGTCTGGCTTTACAATAAGGACAGATTAACGTGTTTTGGACTTCGTTGGTCTCTACTACTCGTTCCCATTTCCCACATCGTGCACAAATAAGACGGTGTTTTGTCTTTGCTAATCTAGCTTTTACAAGTTCAATTATACCCCTATCAAGATTAGCAGGAGATGAATAATATTTTGCAGTATGATCTAAAATGGGTTCAGCTAATTTTGAGAATTTATCAATTTCTAACCATTTAATTATAATTTCATTGTTTTTGATTTTTTTTAAAATTTTATTGGTATTTTCAAGATCATATTTATCATGGAATAATTCACGTATTGCTTCTTTTACAAGAGATGTTTTAGAATATCTTTCATACAAAAATCTGGCTGATTTTTTTTCATATATTGCACCTCGCCCAACAATTCCAAATTTTTTTGCAACACACCATGTTTTCCAATTTACATTATGAGTTCCTACCAAAGATGCAGATACAAGGGAATAAAGATCATAATCATCTTTAATAATTTCAAGAAAAAGTTTTTCTGAAATACGTGATCTAGAAGATAACACTATTCTGTATCCATCAGAACGAGAATCAACCATAGAACCTAACATAGATGAGATCATTGAAGATAGTAAAGATGATAATGTTGAGTTGATTTTTGTTCCAAAACAAGAGTGTATAACTATTGACCCTTGGGAACGATTAGACTCTATGACAATATTTTTTTCATCCGGAATTTCATTAAAACTTAATTCTTCAATAGTTTTATTGATTAATTTTAATGAACCATTTTTTACTTTACTACGAAATGAACCAACTTTATTTGCAGTTTTATAATCAATTGGAATACTTTCTCCCTCCCAATAAGGGACAGTTATACCTCCTCCTCTGAATGGTTCAACATTTACTGAAAAAGACTTTTCATCAACATTAAGTATTCTCCATTGTAAACCCTTTAGAACAAAAATATTTCCAGAATCTCCAAAGTCACCTACAAATCTTTGGTCAAGTGTTCCAATGATTTTTTTCCCAACACTGTCAAATACTTTGAATTTAAGAATATCAGGTATTGTTGAAAGATTTTCAAAATAATATTTGAAGGAACGACCTTTTTTCCAAAAAGTCATTTTTGTTCTATCAAAGAAGATCAAGTAAGAAGAATCAAGTAAATCCAAAACATCCACCAATTCTTCTAATCGTAAATTTCTAAAAGGATATGCGTTAGTTATTGTTTCTAATGCAAAATTCACTGAAATTTCTCCTAATTGCATTGTCATTCCAACAAGATGATGTGCAAGAACATCGAGAGAACCATCATGAATTTTTTGCTCTTCTATTGAACCTTCCTTAATACGTTCTAGTATCGCTCTTGTTTCAAATTCATCATCAGAATTATTTGTAATAACTAGTCCCTTAGCAGAAGCATCTCTGTTATGTCTACTACGTCCTATTCTTTGAACTAGTTTGGATACTTGTCTAGGAGAACCATAATGAATTACTAACTCTATTGAACCTATATCCAATCCTAATTCAAGTGATGAAGTACAAACTACAATTCCATGTTTTCCTTCTCTTAATGAAAGTTCAGTGTCTTCGCGTACTTCTTTTGATAATGATCCATGATGTAATTCTATATTAATTGAAGATTTTTCTTTTAGTATAGAAGCTAAAAATTCAGCTTCTCCTCTAGTATTAGTAAAAAGAAGTACTGGAGAATCTAAATTTAGTTCTAAAACATATTCAATTATTTTATCTGCAACGTCTGAAATGGTCCCAGGTACAAATTTAACTTCAACATCATATTTTCGAATAGAAGTATCTCTAATAATGTGACATTTTCTTCTAGTTCCTACCACAAATTTTCCAGCTTCTTCAAAATTGCCAACTGTGGCGGATAATCCAATTTTTGTAAGAGGATGTTTTGAATTTAGTTGTAGTCGTTCGACACTCAACGATAATTGAGAACCTCTTTCACTTGCAAGTAATTCATGCACTTCATCGATAATAATCCATTCTAGCTCAGATAATGCATTTAGCATCTTAATCTGTGTGAGAAGAATAACTAGGGTTTCAGGAGTTGTTATTAGAACATCTGGTGGATTTTCAGTAATTTTTCTTCTAGCAACTTGAGTTGTGTCACCGTGTCTAATTTCAATTAAAAGATCATTGCTTTGAGCATATTGAGTAATTCTCCTAAATACATCTCGATTTAGTGCTCGTAATGGAGTTATGTAAAGAACTTTAATTTTTCCAATTTTTTTCGATTTTTTTACTAGTGAAAAAACAGGAATTGTAGAACATTCCGTCTTACCAGAACCAGTTGGTGCAATTACTAAACAATCTTTTTTTTGTAAAATTATAGGAGAAGCTTTTTTCTGAATTTCAGTAAGAGTTGTAAATCCAAAACTAGCAAACAGGGAATCAAGTGTTGAATCAGGAAACTGATTCTTTTGTTGTGTTTGATCGGGATCTTTCATAAACTATTACGCCAACTAAGCCAAGTGCAAATAGCACCACTGTAATTATTGGTATTGAATCAAAAATTCCTGCCATAGCAAAACTTTATGATTGATAGTTAAATATCTTCAGTATAATCAGATAGCCCGGCAGAATGTATTTTATAAGAAAAATCGTTTTGGTGAAGAAGCCATCTTATTTATCCATGATATTTTGAATGCATTTTTGTAAGTTTAATTTTGATATGTGTAAACAGATCAATCGCTGTTCTCATATTTTCTATTTCTGCACCTTCCATATTTCTAATCATATTAGTAATAACAATTGGAATTTTTTTATTAATTGCAACTAACGACAGTTTATGAAGATATTTTATAAACAAAGAATTCTTTTCAAATGTAGTATCTTCTTTTGGATATTCATAGGAAAATAAATCAGTAATGTTATCAATTACAATAAGAGAGAAATTTGAGGCATTCATAATATCAACCGATTTTATTTGTTCAGCTGTATTAGTAATTCGTGAAATAGTTATTTTTTCAAGAATGTCAAATGTTAAATTTTGTTGTTTTTGAATTTCTAAAATTCGTTCAGGTCTAAAGCTACCTGTTGTGTCCTGATATAGAACAGTACCACCATTTTTTATTGCATTTATACAAATTTGAAATAATAGTTGAGTTTTACCAGTTCCACTTCCACCATAAATATCAGTAATTACACCATTAGGTATTCCACCAGATAAAAATTCGTCTAATTTTTGTAATCCTGTAGAGATCATTTAGATAATTATCTGAAAATGATGAAAAAATTTAAGGAATTTGATTATTCAGAAAAGTGGCAAGGCTTTTATTCTAGAGAACAACGTAAGCAAAACAAGTGAATAATTAGTGTCACAAACAAGTAGTGCAAAAAGACCGTTAACAACTCTTCAAAAAAGTACCAAGAAGAAAGTTACTGTCAGATTGAAAAACGAAGTTGAATACAAAGGAAAAATGGATAATGTTGATTCCTACATGAATTTAATCATGACTGATGCAGAAGAATTACACGATGGTAAGACAATTGCAAATTATGGCAGAGTAATTGTGAGAGGTAACAACGTGTTATTTATCAAACTAGAAAATGAACTCTAGTGGTTCTTATGACTAGTAGTTTTCTGTTTACTTCGGAATCAGTCACAGAAGGTCATCCCGATAAGATTTGTGATCAGATTTCAGATGCGTTTTTAGATGAATTTCTTAGACAGGATCCAGACTCTAGAGTAGCAATTGAGACAATGGTTACTACAGATTTTGTAGCAGTTGCAGGAGAAGTAACATCAAAAGCTAATTTTGACAAGAAATCTCAAGAAGAGTTAGTTAGAAAAGTAATTAGAGATATTGGATATGATAATAAAGATTTGATGTTTGATACAGAGTCTTGCGAAATTATACTAAAATTGCATTCCCAAAGTCCAGATATTAGTCAAGGAGTAACTGCAACTAAAGAAAAAGAACAAGGTGCAGGGGATCAAGGATTGATGTTTGGTTATGCTTCAAATGAAACAAAAGAACTTATGCCAATGCCAATATTACTTGCACATAAATTAACACAAAAATTAGCTGAAGTTAGAAAAAACAAAGTTTTGTCTTGGGTAAGACCAGATGGAAAATCACAGGTTTCTGTACGATATGAAAATAACAAACCAACAAAAATTGAAACTATAGTCATTTCAACTCAACATGCACCAGAGATTTCACAGGAACAGATATCAAAAGAAATTATTGACAATGTCATAAAACCAGTTTTAGGAAATCTTTGGAATGATCAAATTAAAATTCACATAAATCCTACAGGGAAATTTGTAATTGGAGGACCACATGGAGATACTGGGCTAACAGGAAGAAAAATAATTGTAGATAGTTATGGTGGATTTGGAAGACATGGTGGTGGAGCTTTCTCAGGAAAAGATCCTTCAAAGGTAGATAGATCTGCATGTTACATGTGTAGATATATTGCTAAGAATATTGTTGCTGCAGGTTTAGCTGAAAGATGTGAAGTTCAATTAGCATATGCCATAGGAGTAGCAGAACCAGTCTCACTTTATGTTAATACTTTTGGTTCTAGCAATATACCAGAAAAAGAGATTGAAGAAATAGTTAGAAAAAATTTCAACATGAAACCATCAGGAATTATTTCACAACTTAACTTGAAGAGACCAATCTACAGAAAAACATCAGCATATGGACATTTTGGAAGAAATGAGCCTGAATTTACCTGGGAAAAAACAGATAAAGCGGATGCACTAAAGAAGGCTTCCAGACTTTAGAAGTTTTTGTACTGAAGTAAATTGTATTTTAAAAGTATTTTTTAATTTTTTGTAATCACCTTTGAAATCACCAATTAGAAGATTTAGATCATCTACTCCAAATTTACTTTGAGGATTAGAGATAGCTTCATGATAAACGCTTTCTAGATCAATTTTTTTAATTTTAGCATTCGTTTGACTAGAGAATTCTTTGATGTATTTTTTAAATGTAATTGATTCTGAACCAACAAGATCTAAAATTATTTTACTTTGTTTGTTTTGAGTTATAACATTAAAGATAATTTGTGAAACATCATCTATGTAAATAGGTTGAATAGAATAATTGCCAGAACCAGGGATATTAATTTGCCCTGTTTTAATTTGTTGTTTAAGATACTTTGTAAAGGAATCATCTTTACCAATAATATAAGATGGCCGAAAAATTACATAATCTAAATTAGAATCAATAATTTGTTTTTCTGATTTATATTTTGAAATAAAATATCCAAGAGATGCATTTTTTGAAACTCCCAATCCGCTAAAATAAATAATTTTTTTTATTTTTGATTTTTTGCATAAATCAATTATTTTTTTTGTAAATTCAATATTAATAAGATTATAGTCATTGTCAATTGTTTGCTTTCCAATTCCAACTAAATGAATCAATACATCAGAATTTTTTAATTTTGACAAAATAGTTTTTTCATCATAGTTTTTTGTGATAATTTTTGTTTCATTTTTGAATTTTTTAAAATTTTTTCGTGAAAGTGATATAAGTTTTATATTATTTTTTGAGAGGTATTTTCTAACATTTTTTGCTACAAATCCACTAGCACCAACTACAACAACTTTGGTATTTTTTATCATACTTCTAAAGATATTATTTTAAATATATTCTAAAGAAATAATGATGTATATGCTTGTAATTTTAAAACATATTTCTAGTCTTAATGATTCAATGCAAAAGAAATCAAAGAAGAGTTAATACATCAAAATAGGCATGATTGGTGTGGAAGATATTAAAAAAGAAAAATTAAGAACGGGGTATACTACAGGTACTTGTGCAACTGCAGCTGCTAAAGCCGCATTATTATCAATAATTACTCAAACAAAAATGGTTAACATAGATGTAAAATTGCCTAAGGGTAGCTTCATCAAGATTCCAATTCAATTATGTCAATTTGATAAAAATAAAGCTAGATGCTCTGTAATCAAAGATGGTGGAGATGATCCAGATGTTACTCATGGTGCAGAAATCATAGTGGATTTGTTATTTACAGATAAGATCAATGAAATTGAAATTGAAGGTGGGGAAGGAGTTGGAATTGTAACTAAACCAGGGTTAGGTCTTGAACTAAACAAAGCTGCAATTAATCCAGTTCCAAAAAAAATGATTAGTGAGAATCTTAGAGAAATTATAGATAAACATATTTTAAAAAAAGGAATCAAAGTCATAATTTCTGTTCCGAAAGGAAAAGAGTTGGGTCCTAAAACAGATAATCCAAGAATCGGTATTTTAAATGGAATTTCAATTTTAGGGACTAGTGGAATTGTAATACCATTTTCAACTGCATCATATGCTGCTTCAATTAGACAGAATCTTGATGTAGCAATTGCTATGGGAAACGATACTGTTGTTCTTACTACTGGTGGAAGAAGTGAAGACTATGCAAAAAAAATCATAGATTTACCAGAACATTGTTTTGTACAAATGGGAGATTTTTCAGGATATACAATACAACAATGTGCAAAAAAAGAGATCAAAAAAGCATATGTTGTAGGATTTATTGGTAAATTAGCAAAGATGGCTGCAGGTGTAAAACAGACTCATGTTAAAGGTTCTAAAGTAGATATGAATTTCTTGGCAGAATTAGCTAGAAAATGTAATGCCGATGAAAAAACAATTGAAAGTATAAGGAAGGCAAATACCGCAAGACACGTATCTGAGATAATTGTGGAAAAAAATATCAGAGGATTCTTTGAGGAAATATGTAATAAAACATATAATCATATGAGAAAACATTCAGAAGAAAAAGTTCCATTAGATGTTATATTATTTGATTTTGATGGGAATATTTTGGCTAGAAAGTTCTAGTAGTAAGGTATTTTATTTAATTTTAGTGATTTTAAGTGTGGAAAAAATTTCGATTCTTGCAATTACTAAAAATGGAATAAACATAGGGTTAAGACTAAAAGAATATTTTCCAGATTGGGAGATTTTAGCACCTTCCAAGTTTTCAGATGGCAATAAAGAAGTAAAGTGGTATTTAGAATCCACATCTGAAAAAATTGTTGAATTGTTTAAAAACAATAATGCAATGGTTTGTTTGTTTTCTTTAGGTGCAGTAATTAGATTAATCGCACCATATTTGAAAGACAAAAAAACAGATCCGGCAGTAATTGTAATTGATGATCAAGCTAGTTTTGTGATTAGTGTCTTGTCAGGACATTTGGGTGGAGCAAATGAATTAACACAAATGATTGCACAAAAACTTAATGCTATACCAGTAATTACTACAGCAGCTGATGTCAATAAAACAATAGCAGTAGATCTTGTTGGAAAGGAGTTTGGTTGGAAAATAGATGACGATTCTACTGTAACTAAAGTTAGTGCATATATGGTAAATGAAGAAAAGATTGGGATTTTCCAAGAAGTGGGGAAAAAGAAATGGGTAAAAGAATTACCAAAAAACGTAAAAATTTATCAGAACATAGAAGAAATGAAAGATTCTGACTCTAAAGGATATCTGATAATTTCAGATAAAATTTTAGAGGGAGATTTTCTTGAGAATTCTGTGGTTTATAGACCACCTAGCCTTGTAGTAGGAATTGGATTACATTGGGATACATCTAAAGAAAAAATTAAAGAGGGATTAGATTTTTGTTTACAAAAATTCAAACTAAGTGAAAAATCTATTGCAAAATTAGTATCAATAAAAAAACCAGAAGATGTCAAAGGACTAGTTGATATTGGAAAAGAAATGGGGGTTATTGTGGAATATGTTAATAGAGAAGAGTTAGCAGAAATTACTACGCCTAATCCATCAAACATGGTTAAAGCATTTGAGGGAACTTCCAGTGTGTCAGAGGCAGCTGCAATTAAAGTGTCAGGCGGAGAATTAATTGTTGAAAAACAGAAATTTCCTCCAGATTTGACTATTGCCATAGCGAGGATATTAGATTGAAACGTGGATTACTACTAATTGATAGAGGAAGTAGAGAAAGAGAAGCATCAGAAGAATTAGAGATTATTTGTAATGCAATAAGAGCCAGGAGAGATTATGTTTTTACTGAATACTGTTTTCTTGAGGTAGAACCACCATA
>DATIFS010000054.1:0-3130 GCA_035455105.1 Nitrosarchaeum sp. | reverse complement strand
GCAATCTCTATTATTTTTTTTGTTAACTTAGAATCATTATCTGGTTTTGAAATGCCAATTTCCAATAATAAACAAGACATTTCATGTTTAATAAATTATATTCTTAAAATTAATTACAGTCTACCTAATTTTTTAATTATTTGATGAATTTGGTAAAAATGCAATAAAATGTATAACTAGTTCATTTCACCACACTTCATAACATGTACTGATTTTACAAGGTGATATGGCCTATATGCAGCCATTCCGAATTGGATCAGCATTATTTCATATCTTCAGGATCATTAATATTACAATTTTTACGAACGCACTTACTTTTTCTAGTTTTACTATCGGGTCATTTTTTTAGACTATTTTACCAACAACAAAAAAATCATTTTTTGAAAGAATAATTTTCAATAAAATATAATTTTGAAATCAAAATAATTGTTGTATTTATGGAATAGTTTTTGTAAAATATGAGAGATTGCTGTATTACAAATTATCCTAATAACTTTCAATATCTTCCAAATTCTACAAAAAAAATTCTCAGATTCCCAAAAATGGGATGATCTATTTTTATATGATCCGATGAAACTGATTCACAATGGTGGGAATGGCATCTCTATTTGACAATAAATTTAAAATATTTTCAATAACAGTTCTCCTCATTTTATCAGCGACACTTTTGTTTCCTCTTATGGACGCAAAAGCATCAACATCAATATCGATTACAAGTGTAACTCCAAATAATCCACGCTGGGGGATAGACAAACCAACCGTTTGTGGTACCGCAAATGATTTTCTTTCAACTGACTACATTGTGATAAATTTTGGTGATGTTGATAGTAGTGTACGAGTTTCTCCCTCTTCTTCTTGGTGTGTCCAAAAACCAACTATCTATGTTAAAGAGAAGGTGGGTCCAGTTGACATTACAGCAAAGGTTTTCGATAAAACTGGAGTTAAAAAAACAATTAGTTCGCCATTTTCAATAACTGTAAAAAAACAACTATCCTCTGTGACATTAAATTCAATTGTAAACCAATATTGGGGAAATAGTTTTGGAATCTCAGGGACTTTGAAAGATGAACTCGGAATTGGGATTAATGCAGGACAAATAACTTTTAGTGGCACCGGCAAAGGCACGCACACATCTGCCGTTACATCCTCAACTGGTGCATATTCTAGCACTGGTAACGCACCAGGCGGACCAGCTAGTACCGGGCTTATAATGACAGCTAGCTTTACTGAAAATAGTTATTACTTTGGAAGTTCTGCATCAAGAAATTATAATACTTTATCACATCCAACGCTAGTCAATCTAAACCCAATAGAATCTATCCCAACTTCTACTACATTCCTTGTAGGTGGTAATCTTATTGATACTGTAACAGGAAAAGGTCTTGGAAACAAACTGATTGTTTTAACCGGAGATGGTAAAGCAAATCTTTCAAATCCTACTACAGGAAACCTTGAAGTAAAAGATGTGTTCTCAGGAATTGTAATAAATTCATGTTCTTATTGTTCGGAAAAAATAATGCGTCTTAGTACAGGGGCAGAAATTAACATTCCGTCACTTCCAAAATTTGTTAAACTTACGATACAGGATATGGGAACAAACACATTCACAATGGAAGTTACAAGAGGTGATGGCTCAAAAACTTCCAGTACCGCAACAGGGCAGGGACTAAATCCCGGCCTCTTTTCTATTGGACATTCAAGCGGAATTTCAAAGATCAAGATTACTGGAATTAGTGCGGGAAAAGTAGGTATTTCCAGAATCCAAACACTATCCTCAATAGATCAAATAATACTTGATGTTGTATTTAGTCCGACATCCTCAGTACCATCAATATCCTTTGCAGATGGTGCGTTTTCTTCTGAGGGTATATCTTCTTCTGTTGTTCGTCCCTTAAATCCAGGGGACACTCCATGGTCTGTTTTCGCAAGTTTTGCTGGTGAACCTGGATTTTATGATCCCTCTCCTGCAGCAACACCTCTTGTTAATTTACAGACATATGAAACCCTTGCAAACTTTGGTGGTGTTGGAGGTGCTCCACCAAGCAGCGATGTAGAATTGGGAATTACAAGTATTGTATGTGATGGAGCTGCAGATTTAGATAAAGACTCCTTATGTGATTCTTGGGAAGGAGTTGGAAAAGGAGTACCATATACCGTCAATGGCCAAACTCTACTTTACAATCTGCCAGGTACTTCGACAGCCAAAAGGGATCTTCTATATGAGGCAGACTATATGACAAACTATCAATTAGATCCAGGTGCAAAATCTGATGTTATTAATTTCTTTAATTCCCTTTCTGTTGCAGGCTTGCTTCCAATCAATCTCCAAATTTTTGAAGATGAAGCAATACCACAAGTTAGTGTCATAAACATCTGGAAGGACTCTGACACAAACAATGGGAATGATGCTGAAGGAATAAAGGCGGCTCGTTATGGAAAGGCTACTGAGCATCCAATTCTAAGTGGGACACAAACAAACTCGGTTACAAATACTGCTGCAACAGATACTGTTACAGTAAGTGGTTTAAGTATCACAACACCTCCGGTCGCAACCAATGGAAAAATTCTTGTTGTAGTAAAGATGACCCTGGCATCACCTGGTATCTCAACATCAACTACAATACTCCCAGGACCCGTGACCATTGCTGGGACCGGAGGGGGTTTGAGTATAACTGGTGCAACTGCAACGGTGTCTTCCATTTCATCTACAATCAAGGAATTAAAAATAACTTTGCCTTTTTCTTCAGCAAGTACAGTAACTTCATCAATTGGAACAATAACAATTCCACTTACGATTGATCCAACTATCACGGTATCCACAAATCCAGGTAGCCCAACGGCGACTACAACTTTGCTAGATGCAAAAGCTCAGGCAATCCGTTACTTGTTGATTGGAATAAGTAGTGGAGGAAGATCTGGAGCTGCTGAACTTAAAGGAAACGACATCGTCATGACTTTGGGTTCCGGTTTCACGGGAACCGCTGGAAGCAGAAATGAGCAAGCTGGAACACTTGTTCATGAAATGGGACATAACCTCAATTTGGATCATGGAGGACCAGCAAATCTCATTGGTCAAACAACATCTCCGCCAAGCAGAACTGATAACTGTAAACCAAACCAAATCAGTGTA
>DATIFS010000053.1:0-19020 GCA_035455105.1 Nitrosarchaeum sp. | reverse complement strand
ACACCAATTCCAAGACCTGGTACTGGAGGACATGCTGGTTCACCATTCAGTGTGAATCCAACTGCACCATCTATATCATCTAGTGCATATGGTAAATCAGCAGAATTCAATCTAACTACCATGCTATCTTGGTTGATACTAACTCCTGCTTCTGGAGTTGAATCAACACTTGCCAAGCAAAATGGATGACCATTTGCACCGCTAGTTAATGTAGCGGTATGGATGTGCCAAGCATCTGGATTTTGATGTGAATCTCTACCCAATACTGGATGAATTGTTGCAACTACTAACTTTGCAGTATCTAAATCTGCCCAAGCAAATCCGACTACAGCATTAGAGCTAACAAAACTATCTGCTCTGTGTGGAATGTTTCCACCAGTTGTGAGCTGTAATACAGCAATATTACCTACTGATCCTTTGTTAAAATCAGTAACAGTTGTCCAACTTGGGGAAGCGAATGCATATGTCATCATTGAAACTGTAAATATTGCAGCAAATGATAGACCTAGAAGTGTTTTTGTATTCATTAAAAAACGTGAATATGTACAAAATATAAGATTAACTGAATGTATTATGAAATTATGACAAACATATTCTGATCGCAAAAAAGAAGCAAAATTAAGACAAAAAATACAATTAGAATAAGATACAGAATATTCAATCACACAAAACAGAGTTAACCAGTAGGATTGGATAAAAAATTAAAGATTATTTAATAGAAAATGCAAATATCAGTGGAACCGCAATAATTCCAAAAATTGCGGCAATTTTGATAAAATCCTTTTTGTCCAATGGTTTGAATCTTCCCATAATGCCCTACTCTTTTGAGTTATTTTTAATCTATTACATAGATTTCCTAGAAAAAAGAAGACTAGATGATGTAATTAGTGGTTATTTTCATCATTTTACGCTTCAACTATATACCAAATTTTTACAGATTAGGTATGGTACAGATCACAATTTTTATCGTAATAGGGGCAATAATAATTTCAATGGGAGCTGCCATGTACACATATACTCAAAATCAAACAAATTTCATCACCGCAAATGCAGGGGAGTCAGTAATTGTAGGTCCAGTAGAATATACAATATCATTCGATGGAACCAATAAGGGAAATAAGGAAACAATGCCTGAAAATACGTTTGTAAAAATCAAAATAACTGCAAAAAACATCAGTGAAGAAAACACTGGACTTTCAGGAGGCCAGTTTTACCTAATTGATGATAAACAGAAAAAATATTCTCCAGCGGATGGAGGGTTTTCAGCAGAGGCCTTACTAGAACCAAATAAACCGATAACAGTAACAACACAATTTGATGTACCATATGATGATCTAAAACAATACAAGATTTTGATTCGTCCAGCAAAACAACAAACAACATCAGATACAGCATTGATCTGTATCGTTAATTGTTGATCGCAAAAAAAATATTGTCAAATATTACTAGCAGCAGGGCAACAATGTGTGACTTTAACCATATAACCGCATGATAAAACTAAATCAAGCATGGCAACATCCAGAGCCAAAAGAGCTGAAGCAGCTAAAAAAGCAGCACGTACAAGAAAAAGAAATGCAGCATTAAAAGCAGCTGAAGCAGCTAGAATGGCAGCTAGAAGAAAGCGAAGTAGAGCAGCAAAAAAAGCAGCAGCAACTCGTAAGAGATCTGCTAAAAGATCTGCTCCAAAAAGAAAAGCAGCTAAAAGAAGATCTGCTCCAAAAAGAAAAGCAGCTAAAAGATCTGCTCCAAAAAGAAAAGCAGCTAAAAGAAGACGATAAGCTGCTTTCATTACTTTTTTCCATTTTTAATTTGACAAATGTTTAAAATATTTCTAAATTCGAATTTAGAAATATTTTATTTTAATCAAGATTCATTTTTAATTCAGGCAAAACAAATACGCGGCAAGGTTTAATTTTTAGAATAATTCGTTTTTCATTTTGTTGTTTAAACGGATAATGTTCTTTTCCCATGTATTGTTTAGTCAATTTATCAGCATGTGAATAATCATAATCTGGCATAATTTTTTCAACTCTTCCACGTATTGTTGTCATATCAAGTGGATTATCATGAGATATTACAGAGATTGCAACACGTGGATCACGTAAAATATTTTTGTGTTTTAATCTTCCTTCTGCAGTATTTACCAAAATATATCCAGAATCATAGTTTGCCCAAACAGGTGAAAGTTGTGGAGAACCATCTTTCATTATAGTTGCAATAAAGACAACATTTTTTTCTAAAAATAATTTTTGTGCTTTTTCTTCCAAAATTAATCACAGTCCAAGATCTCGTCTAGTCATTTCAGATTTTTACACTAGACAGATTTGATCGACTCTTTTTTGCCCGAATTTTCCATAATGTTTGTCATAGCACGATTCACAATTTCCATCAGCAGGTATTGTGAATAATCTTCAGAATCACCGCCCTTGATTTTCTTTGTTTTTGTTGTTTTTGGAGTTATTGATCTTAGAATTTTTTCAATTTTTACAGAAGTGCTATCAATAATTTTGGAGTATTTTGAATCAAAATCATCAGGGGCTACAAAACCAAGCAATTTTGTAGATGTACTATAAAATTTAGTTATTGCACCACGGGATTCTTCGATTTTAGCAATTTCAATTAGACCAGATTCCTTTAAAATATCAAGATGATGTCGAACAGTAGTAAGGGCTTTTTTGTATCCTGTTTTTTTTAGCTCATTTGCAATTTGGTCTGCAGATAACGCTCTATGATAGAGTATTTCTATAATTTTTGAACGTGCAGGGTCTTCAATTGCACGTGCGTGTTTAACGCTTGTTGTAAGTATTCTATTTACTCGGACTTCTTTTTCTAGTAGTGTAGACATGTTGAATATTGCTTTAATTCTGATCTAAAAGATCCTTGTATCATATTTTTTTGTCTATCCACGTCAATTTTTTTTTGCTATAATTAGGTTTAGAGCGATATCAAAAATACTTTACCATTACAAAGAATATGGTATTGTGAACATAATAATCATAACCACTATCATAAATATAGAAGTACTATTATTATTATGAAACCACTAGCATAATTATCATACCATTACAAAATTTTGTAAAAAATTTAAAAAAATAAAAAATACAAAAAATATGTTATCATATAGACGCAAAATGTACAAAACATAATATTTGAAAATCAATGAAAAACAAAAATCGAGTTGAATGTTATTTTTGAGTGAATACCAAGTATAAGATAAAAATTGTGATTATAAAGAATGGCCGGTTAGTTTTTCATAAGCTGTAACATATCGTTCACTCATCTTTTGAATTATCTCTGTAGGAATGGTAGGTGCTATTGGCTCTTTTCCCTTATCTCTTGCATCATCGAATTGTTTTTGATAACCATGTTCAGTCAACCAATCACGTAGTATCTGTTTGTCATATGCCTCTTGTGTTTTACCAATCTCATAGGAGTTTTTCGGCCATAACCTATACTCATCTGGACCAATAGAGTCACCCAATGTAATTTTTCCATCCAATATTCCAAATTCTAATTTCAAATCAGCTAAAATGAATCCAGCATGATCAGCAAGAATAGACATTTTTCTGTAAATATCAATGGATGTTTTTTCAAGCCAGAGATATTGTTCTTCTGTAACTAGTGTCATCTCTAATGCTTTTTGTTTATTGATCGGAATATCGTGCTCTGACTTTGTAGTAGGATCAAAGATAGGCTCTAAAAGTTTTGCAGCAAGTGTAGTGTTAGTACCATTAGGTAGGATCACTTCGCCTTTTTCCCATCTGTTAACAAGACTGCCATAAAAATAACCCCTTACAACACATTCTATTGGGAGCATTTTCATCTTTTTAACTATGATTTCAGTCTCAGATTGTCTTTTTACAAAATGATTTGGAACTGGAAGCTCTTGAAACCAAAACTCGGCAAACTTGCATAACACTTCTCCTTTTTGTGGAATAGATTCCTTGAATTTTACATCATATGCAGATACCCTGTCAGAGAATTTGAAGAGAATAGTCTTTTCATCAATATCATAAAGATCCTTTACCTTCCCAGAAGTCAGAAATTTCAAACAGCCTAACTATAACATAATTGGATTTAACTGCTCGGAATTCTACGAACCCATCATTCCTACCATTTTTGGCAATTCTCGATATGCCTTGTTTACAAAAATATCATGATCTGCAGTAATCATTACAAACTCCATTGGATTATCAGATGGAGGAGAGAGTATGATTTTTTGACCAGATTGCATAGTTTTAATATCAAGAGTATCACCAGCACCAAAATTCACATGTATGTTAGTTAATGGCTGAGAACCAATATTTTGAATCGTAATCCTTCCAGTAACAAAGAGGTTTTGCTTATCAATTATCGGGTCTACAAAAAGATCATATTCTTGGGTAGCCACAGAAAATTTCAAAATATCTAATCCAAAAATTGCAACCATTATACAAACTAGTCCCACGCCACCAACAATAAGTATAGTGTATTGTTTCATTGTAAAGAGATTCTTTTTCTAATAATTAAGAATAATCAGTCACGCGTTTAATCATATATCTAAATTCAAATGGCTGCATTTTACACTTGTAATTACAATGAATCCATCAGATGTTTTTAAAAAAAGGAATTTGACAAATACCAATTTTGACTATGAGGATTTGATTGGAAGGAATTTATCAAATTCCAATATGAGTGGGATTGATCTTAAAAATAGAGATATACACAGTGCTGATTTGAGTGGATCAGACTTGAGTGAAGCTAACTTGAGTGGGGCGATTTTATTTTATGTCAAATTAAGAGGTGCGGATATGAGAGGGATTAATCTATCAGATGCAAAATTATGGGATGCTGATTTGTATGGGGCAGATCTTCGAGGCTCAGATTTGATGGGATCTGATTTGTTTTATTCGGATTTAAGAAGTGCTGATTTGAGTGGGGCCAATCTTAGTGGTGTAAATCTAAGACATACAAACTTTGGTGGGGCAATTCTTGTAGATGTTGATTTCACAGATGCAAATTACGATTCTCATACATTAGATACTATTTCTAATGATTTTAAATCATCATTAAAAAAATATGGGAAGCAATGGTAAAATCAATTAATAATTAACAGAAAACAAATTTGTTTTTATAATAGAATTTCACAATAAAAATGACTCAGGCATGGCAAAAAGCATATTTCTCTTCCTAGTGGGAAGTATAGTTGGGTTCATAACAACACCCTTACTCTGAATCTTTTTTTTAATTTTTAAATTAAGATCATAAAATACAGTAACACGAAATTTCAAATCATTGTACTTTAACGCCGTTCCAAAATGCAACCATTCCTTTAATTTTTTTGGCAGCATCATTTGGTTCTGCATAATACCATGCACAATCTTTGTTGGTTTTTCCATTAATTGTTACAGAGTAATAATTCGCCATTCCTTTCCAACCACAAAATGTAGTCAGATCTGTTTTTTTAAAATATTCTTGTTTTATTGAATCGGATGGAAAATAGTGATTACCTTCAACGATTATAGTGTTATCACTTTCTGCAATTATTGTATCATTCCAAATTGCTTTCATAATATAATTTCCTAAAAACAATATTTAAAGAAAGACTTGGGTTATTTTTTGTCTTGTTCTGGTATTACAGATAAAGTAGTAGTGGAAATGACATGTTTTATTTTTCTAATTTTTTTGGTAATTGTATCTTCTACTTCTTTTGCAGTATTTGCCTCTACTTTAGCAAATATGTCATAAACACCAAACGTTCCCCTTGCTTCTTTTACAGTATTAATTTTTAGTAGTTCACTCATTACATCCATTTCGTGTGCCATTTCACTCTTGACTAGAACGTAAGCAGTTTCCATACTATTCGCCTTTCATCTCAATACGTGTTTTAAACTCTGGGGTAATTCCTAGGGAATCATAATTGCCAGATGAGCAGGTAAAACACATAGAATCTTTGGGAATTCCTACAGCTTTTGCAAGGTTTTCAGCATCATTATAACCTAAAAAGTCTGCTCCAATACTCTTTCTAACCATCTCAGTTAGTTCCACATCTGTCATATTTTTACCATCAGAAAATGTTGCAAGCTCCTCTTGTGATGGAAAGTCAATTCCAGCATAACATGGAAATTTAATTGGAGGATATGTAATTACCATGCTGATTTTTTTGGCACCTGCTCTTCGTAGTGCTTGAATTATTGCCTTTGAGCTAGTACCGCGAACCAAACTATCATCAATTACAACTACATGTTTGCCTTCAATGATTTCTTTAATTGGGATAATCCAACGATTAATTTCAATTCTGTCACTTTGATGAGGTTCAATAAAACTGCGCAATGGGCCTTTCTTACTGTATCTATCTTTGAGCAATCCTTCATCAAATGTAATTCCAAGTTCTTGAGCATATCCTAATGCTGCAGGTCTTGCAGAATCTGGAACTGGAATCACAAGATCTGCATCATGGATTGGAAATTTTCTTGCCAAAAATTTGCCAATATTTTTTCTAGAGATGTAAATATTAGCACCTTCCATGTTGCTTGAAGGATGTGCAAAATAAGTAAACTCAAAAGAACAATGAGCACGTGATATATCATCAGAGAAGCGTTCAGTCTCCAATCCTTTAGTACTTAATTTGATTAATTCACCTGGTTTAACATCTCGCTGTAACTGAGCACCAACTGCAGAAACAGCTGATGATTCAGATGCAACAATGTATGTGTCATCAGATTCTTTATATCCTAAGACCATTGGCCTAAATCCTTTTGGGTCTCTTGCAGCATAGACAGAGTTATCATCAGAAATAAATGTAAAACAATAAGAGCCAACCATTTCATTTTTTAAAATCGATAGTGCCTTTCCCATTTGTCCATTTTCAGAAATTAGCGATACAAGTCTTTGAGCTGCAACAAGTGTATCACTTGCGTTTTGCGGAGTAAATGAACAACCTCCAACTAGATTGGATAGCTCTTGTACATTAGCTATAGTTCCATTATGTGCAATACATAGATCTTTTACTTTCAGTGGTTGTGCATTTTCTAGAGTGCTTCTCCCCATAGTAGAATATCTTACATGACCAATTACAGCAGGAGATGAATATTCTTCAGATATTTTTTTAAATTCAGATGACGCACCGGATACCAAACCCAATCTTTTCAAAGGTTCTTTATTTGGAATTGCAATGCCCCATGCCTCTTGGCCTCTATGCTGTAATGCCCTTAGGGCATCAATTGCCATTGGAACTACATTAGTTCCACTAAGACTAAAGATTCCAACAACGCCGCAATTTTCTTTAACCATGCACCACCAACTCCCTTAACGAATTAAACCAAGTTTTTTGAGCCTTATCAACTCTTAGATCTATGATGGATTTACTTGCTTTACTAAATAGAATATTTTCACCACCAAAGTTTCCAATCAAATTATAGATTATTTTGTTATTTTTGAGAATTTCTTCTAGTTTTCGGATATTTTTCTTTTCAACTACTAACAAATATCTAGAATGGCTCTCAGAAAATAAAACTCTATCAACATCTAGTTTTGGTCCAGGTACTTTGTCTAACAATATTTTACAACCGATTTTGTAAGTCATACACAATTCAGATACTGCTATTGCAAGTCCACCTTTAGAACAATCATGAGCAGCTTTAAGTAATTCTTTTTGGATGAGTTCCAAAACCACACTCATGTTTGATTTTGACTCTTTGAAATTCACAGTAGGACATTTGCCACCAATGAATTTGTGAATATATTCAAAATACTCAGATCCGCCCATTTCATCTTTTGTATCACCAATAATTATCAGAGAGTCACCAGAAGAGATAATTTGGGAAAACAAAGGAGTTTTTTCAATTAATCCCAATATCCCAATTAGAGGAGTTGGCTTTATTGGGCCAGAGGGGGTTTCGTTGTACAGACTGACTTTTCCACCAACACATGGAATTTCAAAATATTTTGCAAAATCAGTCAATCCCTTTAAAGTTTCTAAAAATGTCCAGAAAATTTCAGGATTTTCAGGATTTCCAAACTGTAAATGATCTAGCATTCCAATAGGTTTAGCACCGGTACATACAACATTTCTACATGCCTCCTCAAAACATCCAATTGCCCCCTCTCGCGGATTAATGTAGCAGTGTTTTGGATTGCCATCAATTTTTGCAGATAAGAATTTACCATTATCTAATCTTAAAACAGATGCATCTTTTCCAGGTTTTATTACTGTTCTAATTCCTACCTCATGATCATATTGACCATACACCCAAAGTTTGCTTGCAATATTAGGGGATGCTAAAAGATTCATCATTGTTTTTGAGTAGTCAGATATTGGTTTGAGTTTTTTTTCTTGTTCTATTGTTTCTAGATATGTTGGTTTTTTTGAAGGTCTGTCTAATAATTTAGCATTTGCAACTACATCAGTTGGAAGATTGGCGTATGTCTTTTTACCTTTTTTTACATGCATCATACTATTACTTGTGACATAACCAATTATAGAACAAGTAATACGAAATTTTTTGCAAATTATTTGCAATTTTTTTAATTTTTCATTAGTAGTTACAATCAACATTCTTTCTTGAGATTCAGATACCATTATTTCATCAGGGCTCATATCAGATTCTCGAGTATGGACTTTGTCCACATCCATCTCTATTCCGATAGATAATGCATCTGCAGTTTCAGATACTGCACAAGATAAACCACCACCACCAAGATCTTTCATTGCATTAATGAGATGTTGGTCTCTAGCTTCTAGTATTGCCTCTATGATTAATTTTTCAATGAACGGATCAGGAATTTGTACAGCAGAACGGTTCTCAGATTCAAGTGAGTCAGATGCAAACTGAGAACCACCAATTCCATCTCTACCGGTAGAGCCACCCAACAATACTACAATGTCACCTTTTTTTGCATGATTTTTAATTAGATTCTTTTTTTTGCCAAACCCAATTGCTGCAACATCAACTAAAGCATAATTGGAATAACATTCATCAAACTCTACTTCACCCCCAATTGTTGGAATTCCTAGACAGTTTCCATAATCTGCAATTCCGGTAACTGCGTTTTTGAATAACCATCTTGCTTGCATATCTTTTTCAATATCTCCAAATCTTAATCCGTCAAAGATAGCAATCGGTCTAGTTCCAGCAGATAAAATATCTCGGATTACTCCTCCGACTCCAGTTGCAGCACCACCGTATGGTTCTACTGCAGATGGATGATTATGACTCTCAATGTGAGCGGTAATCACATACCCGTCTCCAACATCCAATACGCCAGAATCATATCCTTTTTCTGAAATTACTAGAGGTCCTTTCATTGGTAGCATTTTGAGATGCTTTTTAGAAGATTTGTAAGAACAGTGCTCGGACCATTCAGCAGCTACAATTTGTAATTCAGTAGATGTTGGTTTTCGTCCAATCTTTGATGTTAAATCTTCCAGTTCCTGAGACTCTAGACTCAATTTGTAACACCGATTGTATCAAGCAGTGATTCAAAAATTAATGATGAAGGTTTACTATCAATTGGATTGATTGCAGATTCTGCAGCTCTTTCAGGATGAGGCATCATGCCGACAACATTACCGGATTCATTGCACACCCCAGCAATTCTATCGGTAGAGCCATTTACAGTTTCGCCGTATCTAAATACAATTTGATTATTTTTCTTTAGTTTTTTCAGGGTTTCATTATCAACATAATATCTGCCTTCACCATTTGCAATTGGAATTGGGATTTTTTGGTGTAGTTTTAATTTATTTGTAAATGGTGTCTTATTATTTTCGACTATTAAATTAGTCCAACCGCACATAAAATTAAGTGATGTATTTTTGAGTAGTGCACCTGGAAGTAATCCCGCTTCCACTAAAATTTGAAATCCATTGCATACTCCCAAAATAGGAATTCCTTTATCTGCCATTTTTCTTACATCTGCAATTATGGGGCTATGTGCTGCAATTGCGCCAGATCTTAGTCTATCACCATAAGAAAATCCACCCGGAAGTATTACAGCGTCTATGTTTTTTGGCAAACCTTTTTCATGCCAAAAATATTCAGCATTAAACTTGAAAACATCAGTTAATACATGATACATATCGCGATCGCAGTTACTGCCTGGAAAAACTACTACGCCAACCTTCACGATTTACTTTATTGACAGAGATATTTAATTTGAATCAGCCAATCATAGAACTAGATTCTGATCGCATAGTCATCTAATGGATTTTGTATGATTTAGCCGTAGAATTATTTAGAATATCTATACATCAAAGACATCAATAGTAACTTTACTTACCATTGGATTGTAAATACGTAATTCATCACATATTTTCTGAACTGTGTTTTTTGCTGATTTTTTGTCTTTTTCTTTGATTGTAAATTTGAGCATTTTTGCAGTTTTAATTTTCGATACTGCGGAATGGTTACCTTTCAGTACCAGATCATTCAGTATTGTTTCGCCTTCAGGATCACTGATTCCAGGCTTGTTTTCAATTGTTACATGAACATCAAATGTATCCATTAATTTGCAAAATCAAAAAGAGGTTAATCTATCTTCCTACAGAACATATGCTTCAAAAATATTAACAGAAATAAGATTTGACTAAGTATTGTATTTAAAAAAAATAAAATTAGTTGCTTCCAATAAGGAAGACAACGTTTGCGCTTGTACTGACATCTTGGTCTGATGTGAATATCTGTGTTGGTGCAGATGATTTTTCCATTGCACCATAAGCCACATCATACATTGGTCTTGGGTATGGTATTGAAAATTCAGATAGAGATATCTCCTTTACTCCGATTATTTTGTAGTTAAGTGGAGTTAAGGCGATTTCTGCCTTTGCCTTTGCATTTAGAACTGCTTGTGCTAAAAGTTCATCTTTGAGTTTAGAAGCAACTTCAGGAGATAATGAAAAAGACACATTATCAACTCTGTTTACTCCTGCACCGACTGCACTATCAATTATTGAAGCCACACTATCAAGTTTTTCAGTTTTCACATTAATGATATTGCTTACTCTGTATCCAATTAGTTCTTGAACATTTTTGCCAGTATCTTTTTCCTGGTAATAGTTGTACACAGGATAAATGTTAAACTGCGATGTACTAATTTCTGAATCTGCGATTCCCACTTTCTTTATTGCAGCAATCACAGTACTCATCAATTCAGAGTTTGAAGTAAGTGCGTCTTTGGCAGTTTTTTCTTGAGTTTCAACACCAAAACTAATGTTTGCAAGATCTGGGGCCACACTTGAAACTGCAGTACCCGTAACTGAAATTACTTTTTCCCTAGATGGGTATGGAGTAACTTCTTGGGCAGATGCATTTGGTGCGGTTGAAATTGCGCTCACACTAACGGCCACTACCAATACGGCAATGATCGTAGCAATGATTTGTTTTGAATGTTTCATGAATAACCATAAGACAATTTTATTGATAAGGTTTGATTAAAGTTCGATTTAACAACAAGTCTTAATAAGATGCTATTATAGTCAGGGGTTCATGAAAGATACTCTTGAGGATGAGTCAGTTGGGATATCAGATAGGGTAGAAATTATCTCAACGGAGGATCAAAAAATAAAGGCAATTGGAGAAATATTAAGTGCGGATTCAAGCAGAGAGATTTTAAAAATTTTGTTTAATGATTCGTTAACTGCAAATCAAATAGCACAAAAAACAGAGATTTCATTACCTTTGGTAATTTATCATTTAAAAAAGATGCAAGAATCAGGGGTAGTAAAAATAACAAATGTTGGAAAAAATACAAAGTCACATGACATGAAGTTTTACACAGTTGACAAGCTTGCAATTATAATATTACCATCAAAAATGTCAGAACCTGCAAAAAAGAGTAAATCCCTTTTTAATTCATTTACAAGAATACATAGATTAGCTACACTTGGTGGTGTAACTATCGCTGCATGGTTTTCATCACAATTGATTCAAAAAATAACAGTGCATGAAGCACAAGTTCCAATGATGAAATCCATGCCTTCAGAAGCAGCAGAAACTACACTCAAATCAATGCCAGCACAAGATGTTGGTAATACAATGGCTGCACAAATTCAAACGGAGCCTTCACTGCAGATATTATGGTCAATAATTACAGTGTTATCAGTCATAGTCACAGGTCTAATAATTGAAGTGATAATTTCTAGAAAACATTCAAGATCAATCAAATCAAATTAAGTTCAAATCAACCCACATACATTCAGATATTGGAATTTATATCAGAAGAATAAGCGTATTTGTATTGTCAAGATCAAGATATTGGAAAATTACAGCAGATGAGATGGAGAAATTTATCTATAATGAAGAAAAATTGATCAATTGGGAAATCAAATGCATTAGGGAGCCAGATGTAAATGCAATTTTTATTGGTGTTTTCATGTATAGAGGTGGTACCCCATATGACTATGAGTCAGTTAAGGGGATTACATATTATCACAATAACATCCCTAGAAAAGAATTACCATCCATCACAGGTTTCCTTCATGAAAAATTTGGTGGAAAAGAGATGGAGAAAGGAGAAAGGATATTTCTTAAAGGTTCAAGAGAAATCTATTCTAGCAAAGACCTAGCAGCATTAGCCAAAGACATGGAACAGAAATTTAAAACAAAGGCAATCATATCACTAGAATTTCAGGATTTGAGTCTAGAAGAACTCAAAAATGCCGGACTGCCAGAAGCAAAGTTACTTCCTATCCCAGGCAAATAGATAAACAAGTTAAAGACAAATGAATTTTAGATGACAGCAATTGAAGATATCAATCAGCATCTAGAAGAATTAAGAAAAAGAGTCGTACGAATAATTATTGTATTAGGAATAATTTTTGCATTTGTGATTTCATGTCACTTATACCCAATTGAGATTGCAGGAATTCACCTATACTATCCACAAGTAGATCCAATCAACAACGTAGCGGCACAAATTACATCTCATATGAAAAAGAATCTAGTTCCAGAAGGAGTTCAATTAATACAAACTCAACCAGGACAAGCACTATTTGCCCAGATTTATGTTGGAGCACTGGTAGCTGTTGTGTTTGGAATGCCCATGATAATAAAAGAGGCAGTGGGATTCATAAAACCGGCATTAAAAGAACGTGAAATTAAAGTTACGCGTAGTATTGCGCTTCCAGCATTAGGATTATTCATAACAGGTTGTCTTTTTTCATATTTTCTAGTCATACCATACATGTTAGAATTCCTTTACATGTACGGGGATGCATCAGGATTGATAACATTTCTCAACATAATGGATTTCATTACTTTTGTGTTACAGTATTTGCTTGCATTTGGCGTATCATTTCAGATTCCATTAATAATGTACGCGATAACCATGTCAGGAATAGTAGGAGATAAATTTTGGAGGAAAAATATCAGATATGCCATTTTAGCAATTGTAATCTTTGGTGCAATAATCACTCCAGATGGAAGTGGAGTTACAATGTGGTTTATTTCAATACCAATGATTGGACTTTATCTTGCAGGTTTGGTATTAGAGCACAAAAAACATAAAAAAGATTTAAATCTTAAACCATAGACTATAGCATAGATGACATTAGAAAGTATTTTTCTTGCAATGCCTGGTATAAATGAAATTTTGATAATTCTTGTTTTAGCAGCAGTTTTTATTTTTGGAGCAAAGAAAATACCAGAATTAGCAAAAACACTAGGTAAAGCAAAAGGGGAATTTGAGAAGGGCAAGATTGAAGCAGAAAGAGAGCTCAACGATTTTAAAAATAAAGAAAAAATAGACTAGTGCTCTGCAATTAAAGCAAATTCATCAATAATTTTGGAATATTCATCTGAAGGAGAAAATTTCCCAAATAATGTATTTAATTTCATACGTCCTTTTAGTTTCCAATCAACTTCAGTTATCAACTTTGTTCCATTTGGGACATGTTCATATCTATTAGTGATATGAGTGCCCTTTGCATCACCTCCAATGATAAAAATTTCATGTAGTATTGGCTCATCAACTACATGTTTTGCCATCATAACTAATTCATATCCACCAATTCGTAGATGTTCTTCCACCACAGATACATTGCCACGAATAGATATTGTTCGAATTGAAGGATAGTATTGAGGTAAAAATTTTTGAAAATTTTCATAATTACTAGTTACTTCAAAGACTTTTTTTCTATCAGCCTTTATGATTTTTTCAAAAATTATTTTTGGCAATTATAAATTATAAAGTACCCCAGCGAGGGTATAAATCGTGCTCTAGATCAAATTGGTCCAAACATTTTCCAACACCGTGATTAACAATATCATCGATAGTTTTTGGTTTTGTATAAAATTCGGTAACAGGTGGTAAAATTACAACTCCCAATCTAGATAATTTGAGCATATTTTCAAGATGTATTGCAGATAGAGGTGTTTCTCTAACCATTAAAATTAATTTTCGAGATTCTTTAATTGTAACACCAGCTGCTCTTGCAACAAGAGTGTCATCATAACCATTCGCAATTGCGGATAAAGTCTTCATACTACATGGTGCTACTATCATACCATTGACTTTATGAGTTCCACTTGAAACACTTGATGCCATATTTTTTTCATCAGAAGTGGTTGTTGCAAGCGATTTTACATAATCAAGATTAAAGTCAGTTTCCATTGAAATACATTTCATAGCCCATTCAGACATTATCAGATGTGTTTCAACATCTAATTTCTTTAGAACCTCAAGTAAACGAATTCCATAGATAACACCAGTACTACCAGTTATACCTACAACTAATTTCATTGTGATTTATCTAAAGTTCAATAGTATTTTATCTATTAGTTTGTAATTGAGGATTAACACTAGCACTAATTTTGTGCCTCACCGTCAAGTGTATCTAATTTCTGTTGTTCTTTTCTTTTTTTGATCCATAGTGAAATTCCACCTGCAGCCATTGCAGAGAGTAAAATCGCTCCTGCTATTTGTAATTCAACAGAATAAAACACAAAAATATCTTAAAGTCCTTTCAAAAAAAATCTTGCGGTTATAAAATCGAGCCAGATGATTGAAAATTAGCTATATTAGTTCCTGTATTCTAGTCAAAATATGATTAGTAGTTCCGAGATACAAAAAATTGTAAGTGATTATTCAGATGTAAGAATTGGAGTAATGGGTAGTCATTCAGCTTTAGAAGTTATGGATGGAGCAAAAGATGAAAATTTTCAAACAGCTGTATACTGTCAAAAAGGTCGAGAGGAACCATATAGAAGATTCAGTAGAATATCAGATGAAATTATAATTTTAAATAAATTCAAAGACATGGCGTTGCCAAAAAATCAAAAAATCATGAGAGATACAAATACGATAATAGTGCCACATAGATCACTTACGGTATATTTAGGATATAAAACTCTAGAAAATTCATTTAAAGTACCAATATTTGGAAATAGAAAGTTATTCCAAGCAGAAGAAAGAACTGCTAAACGAAATCAGTATTTTTTATTAGAAAAGGCAAAAATAAAATTTCCAAAATTATTCAAAGATCCAAAAAGCATCAACAAACCATGTATTGTCAAAGTTCAAGAATTGAAAAGACCATTAGAAAGGGCTTTTTTTACAGTATCATCGTATAAAGATTATAAAGAAAAATCAGAAGCAAAAATAAAACAAGGATTAATTTCTCGAAAAGATTTAGAGAAATCAAGCATAGAAGAATTAGCAATTGGAACATACATGAACTTTAATTTCTTCCATACACCTATATCAAAACAAGTTGATTTTATAGGAATTGAAAGAAGGTTACAAACAAACGTGCATGATTTTAATGCACTTCCAGCAAAACAACAATTAGACATTAACATTGATTTACAAAATATTGAGGTAGGTCACACACCAGCAAGCATCAGAGAATCATTACTTGAAAAAGTAATCAAAATGGGGGACAAATTTGTGGCTGCTGTAAAAAAAGAATATGCCCCAGGAATCATAGGGCCATTTTCTTTACAAAGTGTGATTACAAAAGATTTAGAACTTGTGGTGTATGATGTATCACTTCGTGTTCCAGGCAATCCAATTGTTGCAACTACAAGTCCATACACAAAATACCAATATGGAAAAACATTTGGAGTTGGTAGAAGAATTGCGATGGAGATAAAACAGGCTCAAGAAGAAGACAGATTAGATGAGATAGTTACATAATATTTCATTGTAAAAAAATTTATTCAGAAGAAAAGGTAGAAGAACTATTCAAGAGTAAAATCATCACATCCAGAATTACATGGTTTATTCATTACTCCCTCACATTTTCCAGAATCATCATGCGCAATTCTTTGATGACCACACTTACTACATTTTCCTCTAAAATACACTATGAGATCACTCATTGTAACATCTAACTTTGTAATTCTTGCATGTAATGATGAATGATTGATTTTTCCAGACATGTTGTGTCTAAATTTTGTATAAACTTAAGGTTTTAGAAAAAATGAATCAAGCATCATACTAAAAAATTAATTCTTAATCATATTTAAAATTCTAAATACCAAAGACATATTTTGTCTATGAAATAACAGCAGTTGTTAATTGGCTAGATTGAGAAATATGTTGAATACTTAACGTTTTTGTTCAAATAATTAAAAGAACGGTTTTTGTTTGAATGAAAATGCTGGATGCCAATTAACATTAAAATACAAACTCTTTATTGTCATGCATACATAAAAAATATTGATGCCAAGAATAATCTACATTCGAGAAATAATCATAATATTAAAAGAGCCAAAACTATGTCCTACATGTCAAAAAGATGACAGGTTAGAAAAAAACGTTGTTTTTGAAAGAAAAACAGATGGGCAGACAATACTATGTACTCGTTGTGAAGCATTAACGGTGGTTACAAATCACAATCTCAAAGAAGTGGAATTAGTAGCTGCGAAAGACGAACAAGTAATGTTAAAAGAACCGCATCTTATTAGAAAAGCAACATATTAGATGTAAAGTTATCAAAGTAATTCTTTTATGATATAATTTCTAACATGTGCGAATTCCCACTCCCTTAAATTGGCATTCTTACATTCTTCTTTAATGATCAAACCTGCTAGTCCTTTACTCCAAATGTGTCTGTTTACATCATAGACTTCTAAAATTTTACCGTGTTTTGTAATTTTAATACTACCATGACATCGTTGTATGACTTTGGCAGCAACATTTTGGTACAAAATATCAAGATTGGCCATGAAGAATCATTAGTTTTCTGTATATCAAAAACGTTATGCTTTGCTAAAAAGTAAATATCAGATTATACCCATATATCTGAGAATATAGAATAATCAAATGCTGATGATTAATAGAAAAGCTATATCTGAATATTGATGAGTTTGCCGAATTATGAAGCAATTTACATCTAGATTTTTGAATTATGGAAAATTAAGTTCACAAAATAAATGAATAAACCTCTACATATTAGAAGAGAAATGACATTGTGATGGAAGATACTACAGATATGGTACTAAGTGCAAAAAAATTTGCACAAGAAAAACACAAAAATCAGAAAAGAAAGGACGGAGTAACATCTTATTTTGATCATTTAGAAGGAGTTGTAAATAGACTCAAAAATTTAGGAGTTACAAATAAAGAGACATTATGTGCAGCATGGCTTCATGACATAATAGAAGCTACAGATGTAACTTTTGATCAGATAAATGAAAGGTTTGGGAGAGAAGTTGCAGTAATTGTTTTGTCATTAACAAAAGATCAAAACATTACAAAAAAAGATAGAGAGGCACAATACATAAATCAGTTAAAAGAAGCATCAATTCAAACAAAAATTATTAAATTATGTGACATATCTGCAAATTTAAAAGATTTATCAAATGCGCCTATTTCAAAAAACCAGAAAAATAAACAGGTCAAAAAGATTTTGCATTATCTAAGAATGATTCAAAAAGACTTATCAGAAAACAAATCAACATATCCAAAAATTCAGGAAATCATTGACGGCATCAATACAATATGTATCAAATTTAAACAAAACCCATTTTCAATTTAAGACATAATTTATGTATCAGGATCTATTACTCTGAGAGTCATTGAAAGTGGTGAAGATAGCGCTTCAGGATCATCAATACCTTTCCAGACAAATATTTCAATTGTATACAATCCAGGTTCTGTGGAAGTCCAAGATTGTGCTGGGGAAAGAGATTGTCCGGGGGATAATGAACCAGTTAACCATGATAAAGAAATTACGATTTGGTGTTCATTTTTCACTTGAGTCAGGTACGCAAATTGTTGCTGGATGTTTTGGTTATTTGAAACATCGGCAGTTATCATTATTTGATTTCCAACAGTAATGGTAGTAGGCTCAGAGGATAATTGTGCAGAAACATCTCCTGTATCAGCAAAAACTATAGTTGTTGGAATTAACATCAAAATCAATATTAGAAATTTCATAAATAACACTTGTTTTCAACATATTTAATCTATATAACATGAACAATATACCAAAGAAATTTCCAGAATATTTGATTATGTATAAAACACTCACAAAGAAAATTTTGAGTCTAAATGATGAAAAAGAAAAAGCAAAAAAAGAAGAAGTTGAAAAAATTCAAGATAAAATAAAAAAATACGAGATAGAAAGGATAAAAATTAAAAGTATGTTTCCTGAAAAATTTTTTAATACCTATTTAGAAGATGAGTAAATTAAGAATCATCATAATTTTATGTGAGAAAATTACACCACATATGACTGGAGATTGTTCGGAAGAACAACTTCTGTATGATACTTAGCAGTAATTATACAGCAGAGGATCCCTCCAGTCACTTTCAAAATAAACAACAAGAAAAATTAAAATCAATTTATGATTATTCGTGATTGTGACCACAGCCACATTCATGGTCATGCTCTTTTAATGACATTAATTTTTCAACTAGACCATCACGTATTTTGAGTAAATCCCCAACTTGTTGTTTCAAAGTTCCAGAATCCCAGTTACCTTGTTGTAATTCTCTGACAGAATCAATTATCTCAAGATCAACATTGAGTAAATTATCCATAAGATGTTCTTCTTGACCCATAAAATACAAATCATCATACTGTAAAAAAACTAT
>DATIFS010000052.1:0-3923 GCA_035455105.1 Nitrosarchaeum sp. | reverse complement strand
AAGAAAAAGACAAGACTGCTTGGCAGCATCACAAAACTGTGATTTGTGGCATATCTGATTTCAAAACACAGTAGAATATTTTGACCGTTATGGACTGAATAATACTGGAAATATTCCACAGTTTTTATCTCTTAAATGAGTCAATACATTTCATGAGACCAATAAAATGCCAGTGTCAGATTTGCATCTATATTGCTAGTTCCAAGTCAAACGTTGAATCTGATCTGCCTTTTGAATATTAGACTCTAAATCTTTAAGTTTTTAGAAAACATAGATAACTTATGACATCTGATGATTCTATATTTTCAAATTCAAAACCTAGGAATATTCCGTGGTTTTTCTTTCCTGTAGTTTTGGGAATAATTGCATTGATTGTTCTTTACAAATGGTTTTCATGAATTATGAATCTCTGCTCTCTGCAAGCATTGCCTCTACTTCCTTTCTATGTTTAGCGCAATAAGGCGGACTCTGTCTGCACTCTGGACAGCTTAGGTATTTTCTAAAATCAAGCATGACATAATTTTTGTTGTAGTTTAAAAGATCTTTCGTATAATTTGTACGTGTTAGTTTTATACAAATTTCTCATATGCAAAACATGAAAAATAAAAATGATCAAACTACATGGGAAGAAATTAGAGGCCTTTCTTGGATTTTTGTAAAAGATAATCAAATTAATTAAATATTTTTTTGATACTTTAACTCTGTCCTTCTATTGCCATTAGAGAAAGTGTAGACCTGACATGCTCTATCTTTCTAATATTCCATATTATGACTTCACGGAGTTTTTCTTTTTGTGTGTGTTCGACTTTGGCTATGATGTCATATGCGCCAAACGTTCCGTGAATCTCTTTTACTGCATCTATATGCTTGAGGTTTTCGATTATCTCTTCCTCATGTCCCAAATCACATGTAATCAAGACATATGCAGCCTCCATAATGCTAGGAGGTATGGCAGTTAATTATTTAAGACTAGTTGTAAATTAATGAATGTTTGTCTAGTTAAATGATTAATATCTAAATATCTATACATATATTGAATAAATCACTTTATTATTGTGTAATGACATAACATGCCATGAGCTATTGCAGCAAGTGTTATGCACCAGCAGACGTGTGTTTTTGCGAAGTAAAAAAGGTCCCACTAGACGAGTACACGCACCAACTCAAGGAATGCACGGACCTCAAATGCTATTGCAAAGACCATATGCCCAAGTAATTTTTTTATCTTGATTTTTGTTTTACGTATGACCCAGTTATCATTGATACGTAATTGATTAATACTAATTTTCAAAAAAATACATAGAAGCGACATATATGACTAGCCAGATTCTATTGCATCTAAACATCATAAACGATGAAGAAAAGCAAGACATTGAAGAATACGACTGTTAGATTCTAAACTGGGTAATTGAATAAATACTTCTAAAACAATTTCTTGCCATGACAAAAAGCATTAGCTGCGCAGATGTAGGAGTCAAATGCAAATGGTCTGCAACTGCAAAAACCGAAGAAGAACTGATGAAAAAAGTAGCAGAACACGCAAAAAAAGAACACAAAGACATCAAGGTAACACCTGATGTTGTGGCAAAAATAAAATCACACATAAAAGAAATCTAGTTTTAATTTCTAACCTCTTTTTATTCCTAAATCCTTAAGTTAATACAAAATTTAGAAAATTATTGGGCAAAGCAAAAAAAGCAGGTATTGGAATCTCACTATTTTTGATATTTGGAATCATTGGATTTTTGTTTCTAAACGGATCTCTTCAAATCAATCAAAAAAATCTCAGCGACTCAATTCAAAACATTCCTCAAAACATTCAAGACACATCTGAAACCGCAAAAACAATTGTAACTGAAACTGCAGATAAAGTAATACCAGAACCTGCAAAAAAAGCGGTGACTGACACAACAGACAAAATCCAATCCACAATATCTGAAAAAATAGATACAATCACAAAATCCACAAGTGCAGAGCCTGACTCAAATCCAGAACCCGTAATAAAAAAATCTGATAAGGAACTGGTCCAATTTGCGCTAGACCAAATAAACAAAGACAGGGAAAAAAATAATCTAAAACCTGTAATCTTGAGCCGTAATACAGCTGCACAGACTCATGCAGAAGACGTACTTTCACAAAGAGCCATATCACATTGGATGACAAACGGCGAAAAACCATACATGACATATTCTAGATTGGGTGGAACAGGTTCTGTGAGTCAAAATGTTGGTTTTTCAGGATTTGTAAGTCTTGAAGAATGTGCCAGTCCTCACGTGATTTGCAAAAAAATTGATCCTGTCAAATCTATCGAAGAATCTGAGTATGGCATGATGTATGATGATGCAAACTCGGACTGGGGTCATCGAGACAATATCCTACGTAATTATCATACACATGTTAGCCTTGGAATAGCATACGATGACTATACGTTTGCGTTTGTGGAAAACTTTGAGGACAATTATCTGACTTCAAATTCGCCAATCCATGTAACTGGAGACCATGTCACAATTGACAGTGCTCTGAAAAGTGGCAAAATACAAAACATTGGAATTTTCTATGATCCACTGCCAACTCATGAATTGTATTTGCAGCATCATGGTGATACCTCTTATGAGATGGGCGAAAACATTGCAGTTGTTGCCCCACCACTTCCACCAAACTCTTACTATGACCAACCATCTGACTACAAGCTTATTGTAGCAAATAACTGGAAGGATAATGGCAGTTTTGTTTTAATTGATTTTGATTTGTCATCTGTATTTACAAAACCAGGAGTCTATACAGTTGGTGTTTGGTTAGATGACCGCGGAGATAGTTTTCTTGTAACTAGCTATTCTATATTTTACAAAGGATGACTAATTCCAAAATGGACTAGGTAATGTGTGAAAATTTCCACACTTTTTATGTTTTGAGATGACATAGGTAACATGTCCTCGATCGTGAACTCGTTGTGACATGGCTGTTTCAGCGAGTTGTTTTTTTAAAATTACTAAATCCTTAAGTGAGTATAATTTTTAGAAGCACCATGAGCAGACCTACTGGAATTACAGTTCTTGGAATCTTACATCTGATTGGTGGAGTGGCATCACTGATTATGGCTACAGCAGGTGCTGCATTGCTTGGAGTAAGTGGAAGCATGGGCTACATGGGTATGATGACTGCTGGATTTGGCAGTGTGTTTTTGATAATCTTTGGAATACTTGCAGCAATTGAATTTGTAATTGCAGGTGCATTGTTTTCTGGCAAGCCCTGGGGACGGATGGTTGTCATTGTACTATCTGTAATTGGTTTGATTGTCGGTCTTGCATCACTAGTAGGAAATCCGTTTTCTGCACTAAGTATAGGCCTTGATGTCTTTGTGTTGTGGTACATGTGGCGTCCACACGTAATTGCATACTTTGGCATATCTGCAGACATGCAACCATCAAAACCAAAAGACTCGCCACTTGATATCCTAAAAGAGAGATATGCCAAAGGCGAGATCACCAAAGAAGAGTTTGACAGAATAAAACAAGATCTCTGATCTAAGAACCACGTAATTGGTTCCATGATGTCCTTACTCCAGTATTTTCTGGGTGAATTTCTTCCTGTTTCTCTCAATAATTAGATAATACATTACAATTTCACGTATCTTTTCCTCAGGGGAAAGGCCAGAATCGTTTGATATCTTTTGAAAGTCAAGATAGTCTTTGTCGTTGAACTTGATCGCAATTTCTCTCATGGAGTAATTAGTGACTGTAAAATAAAATCAGATCATTTCAGAGCTTCTTGTTCTGGGGTTAGCTGAAAATTGACTTTATCTGTAGCATGTAAAAAAACATTGATTTATTGTTAACGTGCAAATTATCCTTGATCTTTATTATCTCATAATCTCATGCGCTATCTCGGAGGAAATTGTCTTGGACAAAAAGAAAAAGTAATCT
>DATIFS010000051.1:0-6587 GCA_035455105.1 Nitrosarchaeum sp. | reverse complement strand
TTATCTATTTTGGTGGCCGAATGTAAATTTGTTTTGGGTTCTGATGCACTTCAACAATACATCGAAGGGAGATTAAATCTTGATCAACTTAAAAATCCTACCAAGTATATTTCTGGAATGGAGGATCTACTATTCTTATCTGAAATTCAAAAGAACTTTCAAATTGGTTTGATTTCTGTTCTTCCAGAATATTATGTAAAAAAATTAAATATGATTTCCTTATCTGGCATAAAACCATCTTTAGATTATATTTTAAAAACTCAGGGTATTAGACAAAAAGTTGCAGTTGTAATAGATGGTTCTAGAGTTTTACTAAGGTAAAAAATTAGACAAAAAATTTGCTGGTATTGGTGCACACAAAACAGCTAACCCTATGATACCAACATATGCCAGTTTTCTCCTTTTTGATAATGGAGAAACATCATCTAGTGGCATTGCACTAGGATTTTTTGAACTTAAGACAAGAATTAACATTGCCATTAGCCAATAATTTAATAAAACAAGAATTGCCATACTTCCAAATGTTGCATATCTATGACGTTTAGCTCCAAGTAAAGTTCTAGCCATATGACCTCCATCTAGCTGCCAAGCCGGTAGTAAATTTAAGAATGTGATTAAAAATCCAATCCAAGCTGCAAAAAGAACAGGTGTCATTATTACTTCATGACCAGTTCCACCTTTTCCAAATAATGCCAAGCTTGCAGTCATTAGTAATGGTTCTCCTTGATTCCATTCCATTAATTTTGAATCTGCAAAAAGTCCCTGTGCAATATCATTTTGTAATATTGGTGCGGTGTATGCTCCATATATCGAAACTATAACTGCAATTACTAACCCTGCAATCGGCCCTGCAATTGCCACATCAAATAAAATTTCACGATTAATTGTTAATCCACGAGATTGAATAAATGCACCAAAAGTTGGAATACCGATAACTGGTAACCCTGGTATGAAAAATGGCCATGTTGTCTTTAATTTGTGTGCCTTTGCTGCAATTATATGACCTAACTCATGAATTCCTAAAATTCCTAAAAGTGAAAGTGTGTATATCCCTGCCATTTCTAGTGGTTCTCCTATATTGACAATAGAATTTGTTCCAGCAGTTCGATAATACCCATCAATCATTACAAAGGCAATTACAATTGCAAACAAAATTCGTGGGGTCCAAGATGTGCTTAGCCATTTCTTTTGTTTTTTTGGAGTGAATTTTTGAATGATGATGTATTTACCATCTTCCATTTGTTCAAGTCTACAAACGTAATTGATATTTTCTAATTTTCTTGCCAAATCCTCAAATTTTGATTTAAAATTGAGATCATTGATTCTGAACTCTAAAGAGTACATTTCTTTGTTAAATTGACTTACTTCAAACAATGAATTGACTAAGGAAATTACATCTTCCTGTGTAGGATCGCTCATATGCTACGACTATTTCTTTCCATTAAATGGTTTTGTGGTTTAAAATTAAATATTGATAATAAAATATACTAGATATGCAAGTAATTCTTAGACAACTTGGCGACTGTAATATACGTCGTGCAGAACCAAGTGATCTAATTCCAGTCATGGAAATCAATCTAAAAACACTTCCTGAACATTATTCTGATTATTTTTATGAAAGCCTCCTTGCAGAAATTCCAGAAGCATTCATTGTTGCAGAAATTGGAGGAAAACATGTTGGCTATATTATGTGTAAAACTGAATATGGTTTTTCTAATTTTAAAAAACTGGGATTTGTAAAAAAAGGACATGTAGTATCAATTGCAGTTCTTGATGAACATAGGAAAAAAGGAATTGGTAAAGCATTAGTTGAAGAATCTGTAAATGGTGTTAGACTAAAAAAATGTGATGAATTTTATCTTGAGGTAAGATGCAGTAATAACGATGCTGTACGATTATATGAAAAACTAGGTTTTGTTATTAGACAAAAACTTAATGCATATTATCGTGATGGTGAAGATGCATATCTTATGGCAATTGAGTTGGACTAATTCAAACTAATAAATAACTCACATCAAACTTTATCAGAATGAATAAACGTAAAGGAATGGGAATTACAATTTTTGTTTTATGTATTACTGCTTTCTTCCTTTATGCCTATTTGTTGATGTTATCTGAATGGAGTCCTATAGTATTACAATTATCTATTTTGATGATTGCGGGTGGAATCCTTGGAGTAGTAGCTTGGATTGGATATGTAATGGCAACAACAAAGCCTTCTTCTGCATCAATTTCATCAGATGATTAACTATTTTGAAATCTTTACATCAACAACTGTTTGATAATATCTAGGACCTACAGCTCTTACTATCTTTGATCCTAAAATTTCTGATTTGACTGGTGTCACTTGTAAGTAATGTTCTTCAGAAAGTTTTCCAGCATTTGATTTTTTGTCTGAATGAATATGAGAATAATAATGAATTATTCCACCACTTTTTGTTGCATCAATTGCAGATTGTAAAAATTCATCTGATCTCTCGGGAAGTAACATTAAAGTTCTATCTGATTTATTTTCTAATTGATCATGAATTACTTTTGCTGCGTCTCCATTTATTGAAATAATATTTTTTTCACAAAGTTTTGCTGCAATGGGATTAATATCTATGCTGTACACTGTACACTTTTTCTTTTTTGCAATCATGATTGAGAACATACCTACTCCAGCAAACATATTGACCACGATTTCTCCATCTTGAACCAAATTTGAAATTCTCTCCCTTTCTGTAGATAATCTTGGCGAAAAAAATGCGTTTTCTACATCTACTGTAAATTTACAGCCAAATTCTTTATATTCTGTTTCTGTTTTATTATCTCCTGCTATGTTCTCCAAGTTTCTAGTACGAAAATCTCCTTCCACAGGTGAAGACTGATAAAAAACACTTTTTGCAATTTTTACTTCGTTTAGAAGGGTTTCTCCGATAAGTTTCTTCTTTGTTAGCAAAGAATCAGGAATTCTAACTATGATTATATCGCCAATTTGATCAAAAGATGAAATTAGCTCTTGACTTTCTTGTGGAGTTAATATGTTCTCCAATGATTTTTTTAGCATTCGTGTCAATTTTTGTAATAGAAATTTCCTGAATTTTTTTGTTCTTTATCTAATCTACTTTCTAGTTTGTTTACACGTGGTCTCATACTTTTTTCATCTCGTCTAAATGACATGTCAAGTGATTTTAAGAACCTGTTCATTGCATCAGCTTTTGGCATTGGAGATGTTGCATGTCCTGATAATCCTGACACACCTTCAAAAATTATCATCGAGTCTGATATCAGATCCATCAGTTGTATATCATGATCTATTACAATAGCAGTTTTTCCAAATGATCTGACAAATTTTTGTAAAAATTTTGCAATAGTTATTCTATCTTCAACATCTAAAAATGCAGATGGTTCATCTAACGCATAAAGATCTACTTTTTGTAAAAGACATGATGCAACTGAAATTTTTTGTAATTCTCCTCCTGATAGATTCTTTACTGATTTATTGTATAGTTTTTTAATTTTTAATGGTTCTAGTATCTGCTCTTCCTCCTGACTTCCTTCAATTGAACCTCCATTTGCCTTATTTAATAGAGCAATGACTTCAGCATCAATATCATTTTGAAGATATTGTGGTTTGTATGCAATTTTTATTTTTTTATCTATATCTCCCAAGTCTGGTTTTTCTACACCTGCAATCATTTTCATAAGAGTTGTTTTTCCAAGTGCATTTGCACCCATTATTCCTAACACTTCTCCTTTTCTTACTCTGCCAGGCTCAATAGTGACTGAAAACGATGCATATTTTTTCTCCAGTTTTGGATATGACATAATCTCGGTTCCCTCCTGAAATTCATCAGTAGATGTAGATGATACATCAAAAGAAAATTTCTTATCTCTGAACCTGACATTTTCTGTTGGTAAATAACCGTCAAGGAAAACATTGATTCCAATTTTAGTTGATAATACACTAGAAACTATTCCATATGCTGCGGGTTCACCATAAAGCACTTCAATGTAGTCACTAAGAAAATCAAGTAATGTTAAATCATGTTCTACGACCATCACACTTTTTCCAATTTTTGCTAAGCTCTGAATTACTCTTGCAACACTTTTTCTTTGAAAGACATCATTGTATGATGAAGGCTCATCAAAAAAGTAAAACTCTGAATCTTTTGATGCAACAGCTGCTATGGCTAATCTTTGAAGCTCTCCCCCACTAAGCTCTTTAAGATTCTGTTCCATTGAATTTTCTAATCCTAATTCTTTGATCAATTCTCTTGATATTCCACGTTCGTCATATTTTTCAATCAGCTCTTTTCCAGTACCGTCAAACGCTTGTGCTACATGATGTACCTGTTGTGGTTTAATTGATGCATGAATTTGTTTATTTTTGATTTTTTCAAAATGTGACTTTAATTCTGTTCCACTGTAATACTTTAAAATTTCATCCCACTCCGGTGGATTTTCATATCTTCCCAAATTTGGTTTTAAATTTCCAGAGAGGATGTTTACTACAGTACTTTTTCCCATTCCGTTTCTACCTAGTAGTCCAACCACTTCTCCTTTTCTTGGTGTAGGTAATTTGTATAGCCTAAATGAATTTGGACCATATTGATGAATTTTGTCTGATGCTAATTCTGATGCTAAATTAACAATAGTTATTGCTTCAAATGGACATACCTTGACACATATACCACATCCATTACAAACGTCTTCATCGATTTGGGCTTTTTTTGTTTCTTCGTTGAGTATAATGCAATCTGCCCCTGATTTGTTGACAGGACAATACTTTATGCATTCTAAACCACATTTTTTTGGCTGACAAAGGTCCTTATCTAATACTGCAACTCTGTGAGTCATGTCGTAATTCGATTATTCCTTGTTTTATACCTCTTTTTAACTGTCTAAATAGGCGTTACCTTAATAGATGAGAATTTGTCAATGTTATTCAAGCCGGCCATAGCGTTAGGGTGCGACCCAATCCCATTCCGAACTTGGAAGTCAAACCTATCGTCGCTGTTGTGCTACTAAGATGCGAGAGCTCTTGGGAAGCAACAGTGCTGGCATCTCTATTCTATTTACAATCAATCTTTTAATATGGAATTTGTGATTTGCATTTTAATTATGGTTAACTGTGTTGTATGTGGACAACAATTTTCAGATGACATACGATTTCTAAATCATATGATGGATAAACATGGTTTTAGAAATCCAAATACTGATAAACCAGACAGAAACAGTAGAGGCTATTAATTTAATCTAATTCTTTTAAAATATCTTTCAGTGTTGCTATTTCATCCTTTAGAAAATCAATGGTTGCAATTACACTAGTTTTGGCACTTTCTGTTATGTTGTATTTCAATTCTTTTTGAATTAATTCTGTTAATTGCTCACGTTCCATAATGAGATCACTTAATCGCATAATTGCATTTTCTACAGTCATTGTTTTTCTCCAATTTTATGTGTGTGCCAATCTAGATGCATACATTGATTTCCAACATATTTGTAGAAAATGTAATCATGATTTGTATTATGTATATCATTACAATTACAAGACCTTTCTTTTGTCATATGCTATTGATGTTATTTTTGTATAATAATATACAAACTAATTTTCAAAACTGATATTGAACAACTCGTATTTTTGAATTTATATATTTTGTAAGTAATCTAAAATCAATCTTACTCCAAAACCTGTAGCTCCTTTTGGATTGTAGGGTTTGTCTTTTGTTGCTATTTGTGTCCATGCAACACCTGCAATATCGATGTGAACCCAAGGTGTGTTTCCAATCGCATTTCGTAAAAACGCTGCAGCTGTGATCGTGCCTGCAGCTCTTCCAATTCCAACATTTTTCATGTCGGCAACTTCTGATTTTACCATGTCTATATAGTCATCATTTAATGGAAGCTCCCAAACTTCTTCTGTTGTTCTTTTTGATGATTCTTTGATTTTCTGTGTTAGCATATCATTATTTGAAATCATGCCTGCTACGTTAGTACCTAGTGCAATTATGCATGCTCCAGTCAATGTCGCAAAATCGATAATTGCTTTTGGTGAATACTGTTTTTCTCCAAAAGATAACGCATCTGCTAAAATTATTCTACCTTCTGCATCTGTGTTTAAAATTTCTGCAGTCTTTCCGCTGTATAATTTTATAATGTCTCCTGGTCTATATGATTCTCCACCTGGCATATTTTCAACTGATGGAATAATTCCAACTAGATTAATTGGCAATTTTAATTCTGAAACTACTTTCATTATTCCAATAACTGTACACCCACCACATTTATCGAATTTCATTTCATCCATTTTTTCACCAGGTTTTAATGAAATTCCTCCGGTGTCAAATGTTACTGCCTTACCAACTAATACGATTGGTTTTTCCTTTCTAGAACCGCCATTGTGTTCTAACACTATTAGTTTAGGTTCATTTTTACTTCCTTGTCCTACTGCAATAATTCCGCCAAATCCTTTCTTTATTAGATCCTTTTTTGAAATAATGCTACATTTCATATTGTTCTTTTTTGATATATATCTTGAAAAATTCGCTAGTGTTGTAGGTGTGCATTCATTTGGTGGTAAATTTGCAATCTCTTTTGTATAT
>DATIFS010000050.1:0-2149 GCA_035455105.1 Nitrosarchaeum sp. | reverse complement strand
CTTGTAGGAATTGGATACACACCAACTATTGGGGTTCCTTTGAATTTTTCATTAGGTTCTGTGATTCGTAATTCCTGAACAGTTCCCCATGAGCCAGCTCTGTTAACCATAGATAGTTCATCGCTAGCAATTTTTGTATCGTTGTTTTTATCAACCCAATCATAAACGTATAATGAAGATATCTTCATGTCATTAGCATAAAGATCATCTGTTTTATTCATAAAATCATTAAATGGAAAATTCAGATGTAACATCATCAAAGATGATTCTGCAGGTATCGAATTTTTATCAAAAAATTCTCCTAGTTCTTGGTGTTCTTTGATATCAGATAATGCAATGTAATTTGGAATGAATATATCTGATTTGTTAAGAATTGAATCGTGTTGTTGTACTTTGGTGATTCCATTATACTGAGTATTTTTAATTAGAGATATTGTTGTGGGTTTGATGGATATATGAATTGGTTTGTCAGTTGGATTTTCAATTGTAAAAGTTGTTTCACTATGTTCGCCAGGAACTAAATGTCCTGCAAACCAACTGGTCATAGGCATTGTTTTTGTTGGGAAATTAAATTTCTTAAATCCTATAGATGTCGAATTTGTTGATTGAAGTGCTGGCTCTAAGATTTTTTTAATGTTATTATATGATGCATTATTGTACACAATAAACATTCCTTGTTTTCCATTTACAAAATCTAGTGCAGCATTTACATCTACTAATCCAGATCCTTGAGTGAATGGATCATTTTGAAGATCTTTTGCAGTTGACATCAAGATGTTTTTGATTGTAAATGGATCATATTCTTTTGATTGTTTGTGTAGTCCTTCCATTAGCACTGCAGCACTTCCAGAAACTAATGGTGCTGCCATGCTGGTTCCTCCAAATAATGAAAATGATTCTTCCTTTGAATCTTTTTTAGTTTTAAGAACATTAGATGGTGTGAAGCCATAAGCACCGATACTCATCAGGTCAGGTTTTGGATCTCCAATAATTCCAGGGCCTCTGCTTGAAAAATCTACTACTTCATTAAGGTATGATGTGGTATTACCAAATCTTGGTTGATCTTTAAATGGACCATATCCCACAAAGACGTTGTTTGTAGTAGCTCCTACCGTAATTCCAAATGGAGCTGCATTTGGCATTCCAATTGTCCCATAACCATGTCCGGAATTACCTGCACTAGAAACAATTGTCACACCAGGGTAGTTATCATCAAGTGAATGTGGAGTATCAAGTATTCCAAGTATCATGGATAAAACATCCACTCCAGGTGCTGCATTAAATGACGGAAAATTTGAGACTCCCCAACTGTTAGAAATAATATCCACTCTTGGTTTTCCCGTAAATATCCAATCATGATTTTTATTATCAAATCCAGCAGACCAAAGCCAAGCATAAACGGAATCTCCTATCCATAGTGCCTTTACTGGAACAATCTTGGCACCAGGTGCAACTCCTTTTATTGTATATTGTTTTGTATTGTTGTAAATATCATATGTTTGCTCACCTTTTGATGCAATGGAAGAAGTGCTAGATGTTCCGTGTCCAACAAAATCATTCATCACTCCAAAAAATCTACCATTAGGATCAAGTGCAGGCAACAAAGTTCCGTTAATTGCATTTAGTGATTTGTCAACACTGACAGTTTTATTTTGAATAACGCTATAAACATCCAGTACTTGAGCTCCTATTGTCCCTGCACTATAATCGGCTTTGCCATCTTTATTAGAATCATAAACTAGAAATTCATTTCCACTTCCCAATACAATTGGTTTCTCATCAGTAAAATCAAAATCATATTTTGGTTTCTCGCCAGATTTTAAATCAAATCTAGTATAATCTTCCCATGAAGTACTCAGATCAGGAATTACAGTATCATAAACTCCTGCAATGTAAGAATCTACTACAAGTACTGGGACTACTTGAATTCTTGCAAGTGGTCCATCAAGTGCTCCCTGATAAATTATACCGAGATGATAAATTCCACTTTTTGATTTGATAAAATTTCTACTATCTTTACCGATTTTAATATCAGTATCTAGAGTTCCATTAAATATTGGAGAGTTTCCAAATTGTGGAAAAAAAGAGTTGTAAACAGGAATTTGTGTGCCATTTCCACCATGAGATATGTTTAGAAAAATGCCATCTT
>DATIFS010000049.1:0-5608 GCA_035455105.1 Nitrosarchaeum sp. | reverse complement strand
CCTAATGCAACCATAAAGACCAACATCAATGCAATGCCAACAAATTTTCTTCTTTTATCTTCGATTTTCTTGAAGATTAGTTCTCTTTTTACTAACATAACAGTAAATAAAATTAAAACAGCGATAGATCCTACATAAACTGCTAATTGAAACATTGCAACAAAGGGTGAATCTAAAAGTAAGAAAAATCCTGCAATGCCACCAAGTGTTCCCATTAATGCAATTGAACCATAAATTAAAGATCTCATTTCTAATGCAGCTATTGCAGAACCAATTGTAATTACAGATAATGCAAGAAATGTAGCATCAGCCATGTGTTGCACCTCGATTAGTAATAATTATGTCTGAGTCTTGAGAAACAAATGGTTTTACTTGAAGTTGAGCTGGTGTGTAAATCAAGCCTTCCTTACTAAATGAAGACAATTCGTAATCATTTGTCATATACAACGCATAAAATGGACATGCATCAACACATAATCCACAAAACACGCATTTACCATAATCAATTTGTGGCATGATGGCTTTTTTATTATGTTTATGTTCTTCTGGAACTTTTACCATTGCAATTGCTTCTGCTACTCCTTCACATGCAATAGAACACAACTGGCAACCAGTACAATTATCATGAAATAACATATGACGTCCTTTATATCCAGCAATACCAACTCCTGTAGATGGATCAAATTGATAACCATCTCCAACAAATTTGAGTTTCTCTTCAGGATATCGTAATGTAAATCGTTTGATAGCTATATGTTTGATTCCTGAATTTAATGCCTTGATAATTCCAGTTGCTGTGTTCATTACAATATTCCTCCAGGTCCCAAGACTCCAGCGTACAACAAACCGAGTGCTATAAAGATGTTAACGAATGCAAGTCCAATTAGTTTGTACCATCCAAGACTTAACAACATATCAATTCGAATTCTTGGGAAAACTCCTCTTGGTAGTAAGATAAAGAAGATCACTCCTACTGTTTTTATTACAAACCACATAACACCATTTAGCATCTCTTGTGAAAATACTGGCAATCCAGGAATTTTAGCTGTGATTGGACCCATAACTATTCCATTAGTGATAATTTCTTCAGGGAAAGGAGGCCATATCATTGGTCCAGTCCAACCACCAAGGAATAAAACAACAAACAATGCTGCAAACGCATAAAGTTTCAAGTATGTTCCTAATTGAACAAGGCCATAGATCATTCCAGAAAATTCAGTTAACCAACCAGCCACGATTTCACTTTCTGCTTCTGGTAAATCAAATGGAATTCTTTCTAATTCAGCTAATATTGTAATAAAGAAAATAATTGCACCAATAGGTAGAAAGATGATCCATGGAAAATTTGATTGACTGGTAACGATTTCTGAGAGATTCAGAGTGCCTGTAAGAATCACTACTCCTAACAATGAAAGAATCAATGGAATTTCAAAAGAGACCATTTGATGTAATGCTCTGATTCCACCAATGAAGGGGAACTTACTATTTGATGACCATGCTGAAAGAATAGTTATGATTGGAAAGAATCCAATAATTGCAAATACAGCTAGTAATCCAACATCAACATCTGCAACCACCCAACCTGGTGCAACAGGAATTAATGCAACAAATGCTGCAGCTGTTGCAACAAAAATTACAGGTGCTGCCCAGAAAATTGGTTTGTCGGCTTTTGCAGGAATAATAATTTCTTTTGAAATTAACTTTAGCCCATCTCCCATCAATTGTAATATTCCTTCAATTTTTCCACAGTAAAAAGGGCCTACACGTAGTTGTAGTTTTGCCAACATTTTTCTTTCTATAAATATTGTTCCAGCTGCAAGTAATGCTGCAAAACCAAATCCAGGAAACGCCGCAATTCTAAATAGATCAGTTGCCATGAATGATTTTAGAATTGGAAGAGTTCTAGAAGGATCAGCCAACCATGTTAATGCAAGAAATGGAGTAAGTAATTCGCCGTTAATTACAGGCAAATCAATGTAGAATAATGAAATCATAACAGCTGGAATGCCAATTAATACAAAGATTAGAAGCATCCAAAATACATTATCTAAAATAGATTTTACAAATTCGCTGAACTTGAAATTTGGTGCAATGACAGACATTTATCGATCTGCCTCCACAGGCCAATAATTAAGACTCCAGTATACAGATGGCATGTTTCCAAGTTTTTCTCCTTTGAGAAGATATGGTAATGCAATTAGATTTCTAAATGAACCAACACTCAATTTTACACGGTATGGTTCTGGTTTTGCATCAGATACAATATAACATCCTAATGAGCCCCTACCAGATTCTACACGCTTGTATACGGTATCAATTATTTTGCCTTTTGGATTTGGTTTTAGTTTTACTCTTACAGAACCTGACTTGGGCATTTTTTGTAATGCTTGCCTAATTATGTTACAGCTTTCAATCATATCAAGCCAAGGCACTTTAGATCTTGCATAAGAGTCACCTTCTGTCATGACATTAGTATGAACATCTAATTCATCATAGACATCATAGGGTTCTTTCTTTCTAAGATCATAATCAACGCCACTTGCACGAAGTACTGAACCAGTTGTTCCAAGTCTAATTGCATCTTGTCGTGAAAGTATACCAGTGTCTTTGGTTCTTGCAATTAAAATTGGATTATCATAAAAAACTGCAGCATATTCTTTAATACGTTTTTCAAAATAATTGACTTGTCTTAAACAAACATCTTCGAAGTTTGCCGGTAAATCATTTCTAACTCCACCAGGTACAAAATGTGAATGTGTAACTCGGGCTCCTGTCATTTTTTCCATAAGATCAATTAAGAGTTCACGATCACCTGCAGGCCACATAAACATTGTAGAATGACCTAAGAAAATTCCATAAATTGCAAGCCAATACATTGTGTAGATACAACGATTAAGTTCAGATGCAATTACTCTAACATATTTTGCACGTTCAGGAACTTCAATGCCTAAAATTTCTTCAACTCCTAAAACATATGGATAAAGAACATTACATGAATCGTGAATTACAGGTCTTTCTAAATGAGGAATGTTTGTGATATAATTTCTATACTCTGCCATTTTTTCTTCTCCACGATGTACATAACCAGGATCAGGATCACATGCTACAATAAAGTCACCATCAATTTGTACAATAATTCTCATATGACCAGAACCTGGATGTTGTGGTCCAACATTGAGAGTCATAATTCTCTCATCGACTTTCTGAAGTGCAAGTCCTGGAAGTAATTCTTTACTCATTTCTATCTTCCTTTAATTGCAAAGTCCTTTCTTAACGGTGGTAAATCTGCCCAATCTTCTGGTAAAAGTAATCGTCGGTTATCAGGATGACCTTGAAAGTAAACTCCAAGCATTTCAAAAACTTCTCTTTCATGAAATTCAACACTGTAAAATATTTCTCTAAGACTAGGAAGTTTTGTTGCATCATTTCCAGGAATTGGATTTTCTTCTCTTTGTGCTCTAGTTGCCAATACAAGTACTTGTCTAGCTAATGAAGAATCAGTATATGATCCTAAATGATAAACTACCTCAATTTCTTTGTCGTAAGGGTAATCTACACCAGATACGGATTCAGCATGATCAAAATTTAGAACATCTCTTAGAAATTCAGCTACTTCTTTAACATCTTCTTTTCCTACATTGATCCCTACTCTGTCTGGTTTTACAAATGTAACTTTAACTTTAGGACCAAATTTTTCCACGATTTTATCTGCAAGTCCTTTTTCAAATTTTGGTAATTCAATTTCTTTGGCTGGAGTAGGGCTAGTTTTAGCAGATACGGTTTTTTCTTCAGATGTAGTTTCAATTTGCTCATTATCAGAATCAGAACTCATTATACATACTTCCTGGCTTTCATTCTCTTGATTTTTTCTTGTAGTAACATACACCCTTGAATTAGAGTTTCAGGTCTAGGAGGACAGCCTGGGACATAAACATCGACAGGTAAAATACCATCAATACCAGGAAGTACATTGTATGAATCAAAATACAATCCTCCAGTAATTGCACAAGCTCCCATTGCGATAACATATTTTGGTTCTGGCATTTGATCATAAACTAAACGAAGACGTGGTGCCATTTTTCTTGTGATGGTTCCTTGAACAACAATAAGATCACATTGTCTTAGTGAACCAAATGCCTCAATAATACCAAATCTCTCAACATCATATCTTGGACTAGATGCTGCTCCAAATTCTACACTACAACATGCAGTTTCAATGTGAACAGGCCAAAGCGACCATATTCTACCCCAATTGATTGCATATCCTAATGGTTTGTCAATTGCTTTTTCTAAAATATCACCTAACTTTCCAACAAATACATTTGCATTTTGTGGTGTTATCAAATCTTTTATCAATTTAATCCTCCTCCATTTTCATAATTTTGATTTGTATAAAAGATTACCATATGTTTCGTCTCCCTGATTGATATAGTGCAAACGCCATTGCTGCAAACATAATTGCTAAGAAACCAATAATTGGCAAAGTTGCAGATTTTGGAAGTTCTAAGAGTGAACTTCCCCATGCATATAAGAAAATTGCCATAACATCAAAAACAACAAACATCAAAATGTAAGCATAGTACTGCATCATAAAGTGCGTTCGTCCTTCACCTGATGGTACTTGTCCACACTCCATGGGCAAGAATTTAACGGGATTACTTCTTTTGCGAGGAGAGATCATTCTAGAAATTAAAAGTGCAGGGGCCATTGCTACTACCGCAAATCCAAACATCATCACAACGGTACTATAATTGCCCGCTAATTCTCCGACCAATTTAGCTTTGAACCCAAGTTTTTGTATAAAAAGGTATGCACTTTTTTAATTTAAATTTTAGAAAAGAAATTAGTGTAAAATACTTAATAGGATAACATGCCAAAAGCGATCATGTCACTAAATGTTGGAGATATTGCACCTAGTTTTGAGCTTCCAGACATAGATCTTAAAATGAGGACTTTGGATGAATTCAAAGGAAAGAAAATAATATTGTCATTTTTTGTAGCAGCAAGCTCTCCAATATGCGAAAAAGAGATGTGTAACTTTAGAGATTCATGGGGAGAAATATCAAATCTTGGTGCACAGGTTGTTGCAATAAGTAATGATGGTCCATTTGCCAACAAAGCATTTGCACAAAAACATAACTTAAATTTTCCAGTATTAGCAGATTATAATAGTAAAACAATTCGTGATTATGACGTTTTAATGCCTCATCTATTACACATTAAAGATTACAATGCAGCAAAACGTTCAGTGTTCATAATAACGGAGAATGGGAAAATTGGATACAAATGGGTATCTGAAGATCCATTAAAAGAACCAAATTATGAAGAAATTAAAAAATTTTTGAAATAAAGAAATAAATTTTTTATTCTATTTCTGCAACAATGTCGTTTTTAGCTACAGTTCCACCTATTTTGATTTTAATAGATTTGATAGAACCACTTTTGTGAGATTTAACTGAAACTTGCATTTTCATAGATTCTAAAGTGCAAATCACATCTCCTTGTTTTACAGAATCTCCCTCTTGAACAGCAATAGAGACAACTTTTCCTGGAATTTGACTTTTTAGTGTTAGTTGAGTGTCAGAAGAACTACCACCTCCAGAATGTT
>DATIFS010000048.1:0-3839 GCA_035455105.1 Nitrosarchaeum sp. | reverse complement strand
CAAATTTTGTCTTTTTACCAAATTTTTCTTCAAAGTATATTTCTTTTAGTTTAGCTTCTACACTTATAGAATTTTCATCAGATGTAATTTTGATATCTTTTTTGTTAACTAGTGGTAGATCAAATTCAAGTAACCAATGCGCTCCATATTCTCTTAAACATGAAAGAGGAGAAAGAATTTGTTGTTCAAGATCATCACGAAATAATGAATTTATTGATGATGGAGCTATTCTGATTTCAAATTCTTTTGGATTATTTTCAGCCATAAATTTATCGATAAATTTGTGGAGCCCTAGTAGGTTGATTTTCTGGATTTTGTTTCTGTAAAGCACGAATTGTTTCTTCCATTAGATTCCTACGTTGAATTCTTAAATGTTCCATTTTCTTTTGAATGTCAGTTGTATCTACTTTAATATTCAAAATTTTAGCTAGAGTAGAAATTGCTATAATGGAAGCTTCTGGATCAGGAAAAAAGGGGTGACATTCTGTATATAGAATTAATGCAGGTATCTTAGATTTTCTAAAAACTGTTATCATTGCTGCATCTGTTCCAAAAATTGATCCTGCTAAAAATTTAGAAATTTGATTTGTGTAAAGAATTTCTTCTAGAGATTGGTGTGTTACTAATCCATAGATTTTAGGTGTTTTAGGATCATTGTTTATTGTTTCCATACCACTTACAATTATTATTTTACGAATATCATTCTTTTTACAATATTCTAATATTGATTCTGCAAAATCATATGCTAGATTCGGATCAAATGGAAGATCAGACATTATAATAAAAATATTATTTTTTTTATAGATTCTAATTGGTGCTAGTATTTCACCATCTTCAACAAATAACGTAGGTGGAAGCTCAGGATGATCTAATTCTCCAATTTGTTTCATATCTAAATTATGTATTAAATAAGAAATTGTAAAGGTTCCAATAAGACCATTACTTGGGAATCCTACTACCAATATGTTTTCTTGAGACACTGTTTTACTAACTTTCATAATTAGAAGATGGGTAATCCAATTTTTCTAATACTATCTTTTGATCTATTTTTTGCTCGTTTAGACAAGTTTTTTAGTAATTTTTGACTCAGATCTTCCAAAACTTCACTCAAGTCAAATCCAATTGAATTGTAGATTAATGGAGTGTGATGAGGAGTTATAATCATAATAGTTACTTCATATTTTCCTTCTTTTCTATTTCCAGTTCTTTGTTGTTTTATTGAAACTCTAGCTTCATGTATTTCTGAATATACTTTTTGTAATCTTTTGAGAGTTTTACCAAATTTTGAACTGATTAAATCTATATTTTGTTGATCTTCTGGCATACCAACAATGTATAATGGGATAGGACTTTCTAATTTAGATGCGAGTAAACCAAGTATGTCTCTATATGTAATAATGCCTTGAAGGGTATCCTGTAGATTTACCAAACAACATGTTGTATCCGCTTTAAGCATTGAATTAATAATTTTATTTAAATCATCATTAGCTGAGCATTGAGGAATTCTAGTACTTCCAATATTACCAATTTTAAGTTCTAATGCATGTTCTGTTTTTGTAATCATAGATTTTCGTCCTTGTTTTTCTGAAGGCATGATTGATTGTAGTATATGATATGATGTAAGAACCTGTTTGATTTTACCTTGATTCAACACTGGTAAATGATCAATTCGTTTAGTAGTCATTATTCTTCTTGCATTACTGATAGATTCATCAGCTTCAATTGTAATTGGATTTTGAGTGTAAATTAGATTAGCTTTTATCCATTTATTGTCATTTGAGGAGAGTAATTTTATAATTTGTTTGGCTGTTACGACACCAATTATTTTGTTATTATCTTTTACAGGTACTTCTCTGATTCTATAATGAGTTATTATGTTTGCTACTTTTTGAACAGAGTCATTTTGTGTCACATGTGGAATTGGATATAGAAATGATTCAACTTTCATGCTGTTGATATTTTTAGCATTTAATAAAGCTCTAATATTTGTAGAAAGTACTTTTTTGTCTTTAAGGTAAAAAACATCATAAGAATTATTCTTGGTAATTTTATTAATTACATGTGAAAGTGTATCAGTTGGTTCTATAGTGATTGCCCTTGAAATTAGAGATTTTATTTTGGTTGATTGAATATCTTTCATGTGTGTATGAATTGTATCAGTAATCATTGTTGTACTTATTGTAGATCCCTATTTTAAATTATAAGAAACTCTTAGATTTTCATGGTTGATATTCATGGTTGATATTTTAGTTGATATATTTAACTAGTAAAATTAGTTTTGAAGTAATGTTGTTAAAAGATGCAGATCTTAATAAAATTACAATTAAAAGAATTATCACTATTAGTCCAAATGCAAGTATATTGGATGCTAGACAAATTTTACTTAGACATAATTTAAAACGACTTGTAGTAGTAGATTCAAAAAAACACCCGGTTGGAATAATTACAGAAAAAGACATAGCAAAAACAATCTATGCACTTGGAGATAAGCCGATTGGATCTATCAAAATTTCTGGTTTTATGTCTAAAAAATTAATTATGATAAAGAAGACAGATTCCATTTATAATTGTGCTAAATTGATGAAAAAAAATCACATCAGTTCTATAATTGTATTAGGTAACAATGGTATTCTAGAAGGTTTAATCACAAAAACTGATCTTGTATCTATTTTTTTGACGCATGCAATATCTCCCCTAAAAGTTTCAAAGATTATGACTAGAAATGTAATTACAGCTATGCCTGGAGATTCATTATTGTATGTAGAAAGTTTGTTAATTCATAATAGAATTGCAAGAATTGTTATTCAACGTAATAGAATTCCTGTAGGAATAATTACTTACAGAGATTTTGTTCCAGCAAAACTACCTTATTGGATAGCTCAATCAGCTGATCCAAAAGAAGTTGAAAATTATAAAATGAAAGGAGATATTGATGAATTTCAAGTAAATCAGATGAATCATCTTCTACATTTCAAAGCTGTTGATATAATGTCATCAAATCCGATTACAATTGAAGCTGATGAAGATGTTGGAATAGCTGTATTATTAATGATAAGAAATAGGATTAGTGGATTGCCTGTTGTTAAAAAATCAAAGCTTGTAGGAATTATTACAAAGACAGATATTGTAAATGCTATTGCAGAGGCTTAGATTATTTTATAATTAAAATAGAACATGGTGATTTATTTGCCAATTTATTTGAGACACTGCCTAGAAAAAATCTTGCAGTTGAACCAAGTCCTTTACTACCTACAATAATTAAATTACATTTTTCATTTTTTACAAGTTTTATTATTTCATTTACAATATTTCCTTCTTTAATAATTATTTTTGAATCAATACCTTGTTGAGTAGCTATGTCTTTTCCTCTAATCAAAACTTTATTTCCGAACTTTCGTAAAATTTTAAGATATTCTTTTTTATCTAAAAGATTGAATGTAATAGATTTTTCAACCACATACAAAAGTATCAATCGCGATTTGTAGTTTTTTGCCATATCACATGCATGTAATAGAGCTTTTTCTGAGTACTTTGAGCCATCAAGTGGTACAAGAATATTCATGTAAAGGGATTTTCTCATATAAAATTTCAACATTTATTGATATTTAACTAGATTCTAGAAAATCATTTTGAAATACTAATCATAAATATGCATAATTTCTAAGATTGATTTGTTATTATACTGTATATTGTAGTTTGATTACTACTATTGATAATCTTAATTTAGTATTAAATCATAAAAATGTGGATTATTTACAAATGATTAGAAAAAACATAAAGAAAATCCTAGTTCCACTTGATGGCTCAAAGAATTCTTTGAGAGGATTAGATGAAGCAAT
>DATIFS010000047.1:0-9187 GCA_035455105.1 Nitrosarchaeum sp. | reverse complement strand
AAGCGGATACAAGGGAATAGTATACAAAATTACTTCTCGCGTAACATATGTCCGACACCCATTAAATGAGTCTGTTGCAATTGTTCCAACACGACAGCTTGTCACAAGTGAAATCGTAAATTATACCAAAGAATTTGAACTCGTACCTGCAACTGTGGAGGTAGGCGTTTCTTATCTAAATGATCCAAAACAAGTAGCAGCCGCTTTAATGAAAGTAGGGCGACGTGCATTAATTGAAGTTAAAGATTCCAAAGGAAGGCATCTTGCAGTTCAATCTAGATGCCCGAATCTTGATGAGAATAAACCTAGCTGTGGATGTGATAAGCAGTTTGTTTTGGATTTAGAACAACCTACTGTACGATTTGACAAATTCAATGAATCTTCGCTTGATTTTACTTTATGGGTATATGTGCGAGATTATGGTTTGCAATTTAAAATGAAATCTGATATGAGAATGATGATTTATGAGGAATTCAAAAAATATGACATTAGAATTCCTTGGCCAATTAGAACAGTCTATCAAGGAGATGAGAAAAAAGAATCTGAAGAAATTAACAAGCTTGATGCCAAACGTAAAGATCTTATTGAAAAATATGGAATAGGTGATCTGCTAAAAGGTAATGGCAGTGACTCTTAGCATCGACATTCACTCCTTTAATCTGGACACTTTTATATCATAAACGCACAAAATTATACCTACATGGATAGAATAGTTGCCAAAAAAAACGTTCTCATCTTAAAACCAAACATAATGCTGGGTGATATTGAAAATTTAGCAGATAAGAAAAAATCCAGTCTTTTTGGTACTGCATTTACAAGACCTAAACCAGATAATGTCGTCATTTCTTCTATTGACTTATTTTTTGAACCAATATGGAAAATTAAAGGAGAATACAATGTTGATTTTTACCGAAAAAATATTCATCAAATATCAACTGATCCTCATGTAAAAGAAATAGTAATTGGGACTGGTGTGTTTCCGGTTATTACTGAATCTGGTAAATGGAAAAAATTCAAAGACACCATAAAAATTGGAGAAAAAAAGAACAACACTGACATTCCTGTTGAAGAACACGTAGAAATATATCGTGAATCTGAATTATATTTAAATTCTCAGGGACAACAAATAGAACCCAGTTTAAAAATTGAATCAAAAAACATTGAAAATTTCCCAGATGATTTTATAAAATCAAACAAAAATAATATCAGAATATCAGAATTATCTGAAGACAAAATAATTGACATCTATCTCTCTTCTGTAAAAAATCTCGGCGACTTTCTCAGAGTAGTTAGTGAAAGATTAATTGTAAATATTTTCGAACAAATCTTTTTGCCAATATATGAGATAAGATTTACAGATTCAAAAAACATAACAAAAATAATGCGCGTTGATGGAATGACATCTAAAATTCTGTGATTGCATTAAAAATTAAGGTTCTATATTGTTAGGTTGCTTAATAACGCAGAAAAACCATATGTGATCATGTCCCATCAAACTCGTCATAGTCATGTGACTATTCGAGTACTAACAAAAGATGACATCCCAAAAGTTGTTGAACTACAAAAGGTTGCATTTCCACACATGGCTGCCGAAGGTGTTTACTGGAAACCAGAACAACTCGAAGCCCATCTTAAGGTATTTCCAGAAGGTCAGTTTGTTGCAGAGTATCATGATAAAATTATTGGCTCGTGTAGCAGCCTGATAATCACCCTAGAGCCAGAATACAAAGAACATACTTGGAAAGAAGCATGTGGTGATAGTTTCTTTGCAGGCCATAACCCAAAAGGCGATTCATTATATGGTGCAGATGTATCCACACATCCTGATAACCGACGTCTTGGAGTAGCTACCAAACTATACAATGCACGAAAAGAACTTGCAATAAGACTCAATTTGCGAAGAATCATCGCAGGTGCAAGATTGTTCAACTATTGCGAATATGCAAAAGAATTGTCGCCATTGGAATATGTTCATAAAGTAAAAAAGCATGAAATTAAAGAACCCGTATTGGGATTTCAACTAAGAAACGGCTTCAAGTTTATCAAAATACTTCCTAATTACATGAAAGATGCACGTTCTCTAAACAATGCAACTTTTATTGAATGGAAAAATCCGTATTATACTGAATAATGATAATCGACTGTCACGTTCACATCAACCAATACGAACTTACTAAAAACATCCCTTCACTAGATGATAGACTTGAAATGCTTCAAGTGGAAATGACAAGCAACAATGTTGACTATGCACTTATTTTATCATCATACAAAGTAAATTCTGAGAGGCCTTCCACAAAACAGATCATTGATGCAATTAAAAAATATGATAATCTTGGCGTTGTTGCAGGATTCACTATTGATAATCACACTGATGAGGATCTAAAAAATTACAAAAAATGGATTAAAGATGGTTTGATTAAAGGACTAAAAATCTATTCTGGCTATGAGCACTATTATCCATATGATGCACGATATCAAAAAGTATACGATACATGTGTAGAATTTGATATTCCAGTTATGATCCACACTGGAGACACATACAGCGCAAAAGCAAAACTCAAGTATGCACGTCCACTTAATCTTGACGAAGTTGCAGTAGATAATCCAGAAGTAAAAATTGTCCTATGTCATCTAGGAAATCCTTGGATTCAAGATGCCCAGGAAGTAATTTATAAAAATCATAATGTTTATGCAGATATTTCTGGATTAGTCATAGGCAGCTTTGATCACTTTTTTGAAAAAATGATGAAAGAAAAAGTTGCAGAACTTATCAACTATGCAGGCGAACCAAAATACCTCCTTTATGGAACAGACTGGCCAATCAGCACAATGGATTCGTATCTTAACTTTGTTGCAAAGCTAAACATCAAACAAGAATTCAGAGATCTTTTCATGTACAAAAATGCAAAAGACCTGTTTAAAATTTCGTAAATCTAAATTAATTTTATATTCAATCTATTACATTTAGTGTCATTGTACTGACCACTCTTGATAATTTTCTAATGTCTGCAACTGCTTTTTCAAACGAATGCTGATCTTCTGTATTTACCTCTGCAATCACATCATATGCTCCATAAGTAAGATATGCATTTTTGACATTTTGCATTTGTTTTAACTCTTCTACAATATACTCTTCTGCGCCAAGATCACAATTTAATAAAACAAATCCAACATGCATTTTTTTCTTAAATAATTGTTCTAATACTTGTCTTTAAGTTTTACATCTATTACCATCTACTACGTCCACCATAGCTGTTTCCGCCACGGTCTCCGTATCTTTTTCTTCCACCACTTCTATCGTCTCTTGCATCTCCTTTACTAGAACCTCCTCTGGAACCCCCATATCCACCAGATCTTCCATATCCGCCAGAACGTGAACCTCTGGAATATCCTGAACGTGATTGAGAACCACCATATCTTCTTGATGGAACTTGTCTTTTTAGCGGATCAGGAATTGAAATTTCAATTCCCATTTCTTTATTCAAATCTGTTAAAGGTACTTTGATTTGACGCTTGATTAAATTCCAATCTCCTACAGATGAATATGATACTAGTGTGATTGCCCTGCCTTTTGCACCTGCTCTTGCTGTTCTTCCAATTCTGTGAAAGTATGCCATTTCTTGGTTTGGTACATCATAATTTACTACAAGTTCTACTCTTGGCACATCTATCCCTCTAGATGCCACATCTGTTGCAACAAGAATGTCTACTTTGCCACTTCTGAATTTTCCCATTGACTGCTCTCTTCTACTCTGTGACATGTCCCCTTCTATTGCTACGGCATCAAATTTTTCTTGATGTAAAAATTTGGCAACATCACGTGTTCTGTATTTTGTTGAGCAGAAAACTATGATTTGACCTTTAAGTGGTTTGATAAAATCAATAAGATACTTCATTTTGTCTCTGTCTTTAATTACAAGATATGCCTGGTCTATTCCTTCTCCACTAAGATCATCTGCATCAAGGAGAAACTGTTTTGGATTTTTCAAATATTCTTCTGCCAGTCTAAGAATTTCTGTTGGCATTGTTGCTGAAAACAATGACATTACTCTTTCTTCTGGAGCAAGATCTAAAATAAACTGAATATCGTCAACAAATCCCATATCTAACATTGTGTCTGCCTCATCTAGAACAATATGGGTAATATCGCCAAGTTCTATTGAACCTCGTTTAAGATGATCAATTAATCTTCCAGGTGTTGCAACGACAATTTCTACTCCTCTATCCAATGCATCTAACTGTAATCCCATTCCTTGACCACCATACACTGTTGCCACTCTGATTCCTGTATACTTGCCAAATTTCTTTATCTCTGTTGTAATTTGCATTGCAAGCTCTCTTGTTGGAGCCATAACCAAACCTTGTATGCCTTTTTTTGGTTTGATTTCTTGAAGCATGGCCAAAGCAAACGCTGCTGTCTTACCAGAACCAGTATGTGCTTGTCCTATTACATCTCTACCTGTAAGTAAAACTGGAATTACTGCTTCTTGAATAGGAAATGCGTCTTCATACCCCATTTCACGAATTCCTTTAAGAATTTCTTCTTTTAATCCTAAATCTTGAAATTTTGTCATTTTGTTTTCTTCTCTTAAGCAATGACGAAAAAGCTCATTGCCCACTCGTCATTATTCCGATAAAATCAATTCATTTTTAGGTCTAATAAACGCTTGTTCTGATTTCTCATGTGTTTAGCTGTGAATCAATTACACTCTTGAATACTTCGAAAGGTTGAGCTCCGTTCACTTTGATAAATCCTATCTTTTCATTTCCTATAAAAAATCCAGGAGTTCCAGTAATGCCATATTTTCTTCCATCGTTTAGATCATTGTTTATCTCCCCAATGTATTTGCCTGAGTCTAGACATGAATTGTATTGTTCTTGATTCAAATCTAATTTTATTGCAAATTCTTTAAAGACTTTGGTTGCGTTAGTAAATGCCATTTTGTTCCAAACTCCCTGATTTTCAAACAATTCATCATGAAACTGCCAATACTTGTCTTGTTCGTTTGCACATTCTGCAGCTACAGCAGCTAACATTGCATTTGGATGGCTGTTTTGTATTGGGAAATCTCTAAATACAAATTTTACCTTTCCTGTATCTACATACTGTTCTAAAATTAATGGAAGCGTCTGAGTTTGGAATCTAGCACAAAATGGACATTGAAAATCTGAAAATTCTACAATTGTAATTGGTGCGTTTTGCTCTCCTCTAACTGGATCGTCATCAATAGAGATGTCCGTTGGTTTTACATTAAGTTGCTGTGGTACTTGCTGATTTTCTGAAATCTTTGATTCTAGTTTTATAATTGCATCATTTAATTCTGATTTTGTTACTTGGTCTGATCTTAAATTAATATAAGAACCTGCAAAAAATGCAGCTACCAGGCTAATTGCTATTACTGAAATTATTAAAACATTAAAAGATGATTTATTCATAGATATCTTTCCTTTGTTGGTTTCATTTTTCTTAATCCCGTCTGAATCCATTGTGCTGGCTTTATCTATAACATACTTAATTGTATTGCAAAATTTTACCTTGTTTTATTTCTCACAGTTCTTATATCGCATCATAATTATTGAAAATAATGTCCGTAGACGATCGTAAAATGTACCCATGTACATGTTCTGATTGCGGAAAAGAATCTCAAGTACCATTTCAACCAATTGCTGGTAGAGATGTTTTCTGCAAAGAATGTTTACCAAAACATAGAAAACCAAGAACCGAAAATAGAGGAAGATATTAGGCTGAAATAGGCTTAACGTCGTTTTTTCTTACTCTTTCGAAGTTATTTTTATAAAAATTAAAAAGCCAATAATGGGATCCGAACCCACGACCCTCAGATTACAAATCTGATGCTCTAACCAGGCTGAGCTATATTGGCACAAAAACCAATACGAATTTTGGATCTTTAAAGTGTTACCCGAATGATATTTTTAAAATAAAACCCACATGTGTGTGTCTTAAACTGTTTTTCTATTGGTATTTCTTTTTTTAAAAAACAATTTTCATCGTTTTGTGTTTATCACCAATCAGATTATAATAGTGTAAATTCGGAGTATTTCATCAATGAAATATGTCTCGCCAATAAGACTCAAGGTTCTAATGATCATGTTCTTTGCAACCGGTGTTATTGGAATTTTTGTTGGTCTTTTTGTTGCACCCCATCAAGCTCCTCAAGCAATACTGATAATCACGTTTATGGGAGTAGTCAATATCGCGTTAGGTGCATTTTTTGGATGGGTATTTCTTACTCAGACACAGCCATCAAATGAGAAAAGAAAGAAAAAGCGCAACAACGACTAGAATGTTAGTTGTAAAATGCATTGCATATGAGTGATTGATTCCTTTTTTATCGTAGATGTATTTGAATAAGAATCCTATTGGTAATAGTAGTAATGCCATGTGTATTTTTATGCCCATTGCAATGTGGATAAGGGCCCACACTACTACCATCTTCTTTGATTTTCTAAAATACAATTCTTCTACGTAATTAATGTGAATAAACATGTATACTAGTAATGGGATGAAAGGTACCACTCCCCAAAATCCCTGATCAGCGAATGGACCAATGGCAATATTATATCCAAGCCAACTCCAATTGAGAATTGGGATTGTTTCAACAAAATCATGGGCAAAAATTACATATGTAAATAGAATTCCAAATGGAATGACTGCATATTTCATCGAACTAATTCCTAGTCTGAGATCTTTGATTCTGTTTTTAGTCTCTTTAATGAGAAGAAGCGATGCCCCAACTGTCATAATGTAGTATCCTACAAGGAAAATATCTGATTTAAAAAAATCTTCTAACACAACTTTTTCTGTCAGGTATTATACAAAAATCTAACTAAGCTTTGATTTGGCTTGATGAATTAACATTTGCTATGATGAGATATGTATTCAAAATCAAAAAACAAGCACCTGCAAGATCGCATATTTTTTGAAAATCTAAGATGCTGTTTTTCAATCAAAGTATAAATAATAAAACCATTACATCAAAAAAGAATTGCTAGATTTAGTTGCCAAAAAACTGTTTCTTACAAAAGGCAAAGGAGTTCATGAAGATAGACTCACAAGTTTTGAATATGCTCTGAGGGATGCTGGAATTGCAGGTACTAATCTTGTATTGATTTCTAGTATATTCCCACCTAATGCAAAACTAATTTCTAGAAATGAAGGTCTTAAACAAATCAATCCTGGACAGATATTATTTACAATTTATTCAAAGAACCAAACAAATGAAGCACACCGATTATGTTCTGCTTCAGTTGGTATAGCACGACCAAAAGATACCAATCGTTATGGGTATCTCTCGGAATACGAATCATACGGACAAAATGAGCAACAATCCGGTGACTATGCTGAGGATATTGCAGCACAGATGCTTGCTTCTTCTCTTGGTATTCCATTTGATATTGATAAAAGCTGGGATGAAAAAAGACAACAATGGACAATCTCTGGTCAGATCTACAAAACACAAAATGTTACTCAATCTGCAAAAGGCGATAAAGATGGCAAGTGGACTACTGTCTTTGCAGCTGCTGTTTTGCTTGTATAGTTTTACTTTCTATATCCTTTAAGATAAAACACTGCTGCCCCAATTGCAACAGCTGTGATAATTACTACTATTACTGTTGATTCATCAAAAGATTTTTCAATTTTTTTTGGTGCCAATAATTCATTTCCTCCCAATGAAAAAATCAATTCATCTTTAGCAATTGACGTCCTCTTTCCAAAAATGTATTTTCCTTGAATTATCTTTCCTTGGTCTGGATCAAAAACCCATCCCTCACTTGTAAGTACTTTTGGAATTTTTTCACCACCTACTGTTTGCGTATCTATGATAGTTCCTCTCACATCTGATACATTAGTGGATTCTGGTGACTTGACTGCAACTTGTAAAATTGAATTTAATGGGTAAAATCCTTTTGAAAAATAATCTGATCTTTTAATTTCATTTACCTTCAAAAATTCAAGCGGACTAATTTCATTTGATGAATCCAAATTTCTGTACACTGTTGACACTTTTAATTGTAATAGTGATTTATTTTCTAATGGTATGATTGAAAATGTCATAGCTGCTTGATCTTCATTTGATAGAATTTTCGCTATATTGTAAAATCCTCCTGAATCTCTAATTACTTTTGGAAGTAATATTGCTGATATTTTTTCATACATGGGCCCTGTATCCTCCATAGACATCACATAAACTACTGACACTGTTCCTTTACTTGATGCCCCACCTGATGTTTCGACGGCTTTACTTATTTCATCACTAGATTGAACAAATACTGAGTTAAATTTTGCATTTGTGTCAAATGCTTGATTTAATTCATTGATGAATGAATTTGCAATTATTTTAGTTGCATTTTGAATCTCCAAGTAATTCTTCTCAGCCGGATCTCTTGCAACATTTATGATGATACATGCTTTGTCTATTACCCCTAGTACGCATCTATCTTGATTTGTTAAAATCACCGAAGTTATCCTGCCATTTTCTCTGATTTTCTGCTCCAGGTCTGCCGGAATTCTTATCTCTTGTATGCTTGTGCTTTGTAGAGCAATTGATGCTGTAACATTTTGAGTCTTATCTTTTTCAATTAACACTTGTGCTGATTCTTGAAATGTGGCAAGACCTACATCCTGTGAATATGCGTAATTTGTTGTAAAAATCAACATCCCGATTAAACCCAAAAAAATAATCGCCTTTTGCATACGCCGCTTTTCAAATGACTAAATTATTAAATTTACGCTTGTTTGGTTCATCAATTTTTGATAAAACAATATGTTTCATTTTGTAATGTAAGTCAAAAACTAGAGACAATTTCAAACGTTTAAATCAGATAATTCTCAATTTTAAATTGACATCGAATTCAAACCGTTCGGGGAACAAGCTGGCAGTCCTTGCGTTGGACTGCCAGCCCCATATTATTATAAAATTTTAAAAATTCTATGTTAGTTTTGAAAGAACATTGACTTGACTTTCAATATAATCAAATCCTTCTTGCCAAAACTTTTGAGAACTGATATCTAGATCATGTTTTGATAATAATTTTTCTGGTTTTTCAGATCCCCCTGCAGCTAAAATATCGATATATGAAGGAACAAAACTCGATCCTTCTTTTTTATATCTCTGAAATAGCGACAATGCAAGTAAATTTCCAAATGAGTAAGCATAACAGTAAA
>DATIFS010000046.1:0-10543 GCA_035455105.1 Nitrosarchaeum sp. | reverse complement strand
CAATCAGAGACGTTGTTATGGGACAGTTTCCAAACTCTCTGTCTGATCCTGCATATGTTGCAATCACTGTGATCTCCGGAGTTGCCATTTTTTTCTTGTATTCCCATCTAAAGAAGCACTGGAATTTGTTTTTGAAGTTTGATGCAATTGGACTGGGAGTCTTTTCAATAATTGGAGCGACTTTTGCATATCATCTAGTCGGATTAAATCTATTAGCAATAATGCTTGCAGGAATTCTTACTGCAGTGGGTGGCGGAATACTGCGAGATGTTTTTGTCTCACATGTCCCAATAGTATTTGTCAAAGAGTTTTACATCTCTGCAAGTTTTATTGGAATTTTGGTATTCTATCTGATGTTATATTTTGGAGGGGAGCTGTACTCTGCAACAATTTTGGGAATAGTACTTACCACAACACTGCGATTAATTGCGATGAAGTTTAATTGGAATCTTCCAAAAGCTAAAGGAAGTTCTGATTATGCTACAGGATAGTCTTTAGCTTTGCCTGCAAGAGCACTTGCTTGAGCGTTTGCTTTTTGCAATATCTGCTCTTTTGTCTCATCTGTCATAAATCCTGATTCTATAGACAGTGAGCGTGCTTGCTGAGCTGCCCTGCTGAGAATTTGGTTGACGTTTTCCTTGGTGACATATGCTGCTGCAATTGATAGTGAAACTGCCTCTTGATGGAATTGAGTAAATGTATTTCTAATCTTCTCAACATCGATGACCATTTCATCTGCTGCATACTTGAGGCCCTCTTCTAATGCCGTGTACAGTGAAATTCCTGCCTCTACTGGCTTGATATCTAATTTACCCAAAAGTGCTGCTAGTTTTTCATTGATTACTCCGCCCTTCTTTACTGGGGTGGTGTCTTTTTGAATCCAAATTGTTCCTTGATCAATCTTTGTTGGAATTCCTGCCTCTTTGAATTCTGTAAGCATTGGTCCTGGTGCAATTCCTGTGTTTTTTGCAGGAACCAAAATATCTACACTTGCAATATCTCCACCTCTTGCTGCCATCATGATTTTGTTTTTTGCCAATAGCACATTTAGCTTAAATGGTGACATGTTGGTAAATATGAAAAGACACTGACCTACAAGCTCGTCTGAAATTCCTTTGATTCCTGGAATGTTTGATTTTTCTAATGCCTTTTGTGCAATTCTGTCTTTGACACATACAAATTCCACTTGGCCTTTGAGTGCTTTTCTTAATGGAAGAAGTTGTGATGCTCTGACTTTTTCAGTCTTTACAAGAGCTACCACTTTGTATTTTTTTGGAATCTCAATTAATTGCTGATACATCTGAGTTTTTCTTTTTGGATATTGTGTTCTATTTTCATGCATGTTTCTTCTTGACCTCTTCGATTTGTTTTATTGGTTTTCCCATTGTGGTTTTAATGATAATTCTTTTGAGATTCTTTTCTCCGTTTGGTAATTTTTTCTCTACTGCACTTAGTACCGCATGTGCATTAATTGCTAAATCTGAATTTTCCATTGACTCGTCTCCAATTTTACATGACATGGCCAATGATGCTCTTGCTCTGACTTTAATTGATGATCTAAATCTTTGTAAGAATGCCTCAACTGATGCGTTAAATGGAACTGGCGTTGGCATTTTTCCTCTTGGACCTAAAAGCTGACCCAACACTTTACCTACTGCTGGCATGATCTGAGTGTCTGCCAAAAAGAAATCATATTTGTTGATAAATTTTCTAGATGCTCTTTTGTCTGCTGCAAATTTGTCTAGTTGTTCTGCACCTACTACGGCATCTGCTTTTGCATCTTTTGCTTTTTGACCCATGTCTCCAGTTGCCATAATGCATACTGTTGCAGGTGAGCTAGTCTTTGGAAGCTGTACTACCTCGTTTAGCGCAAAGCCCTTTTTTACATCAATGTCTTTGAAAACTATAATCATCTCTACTGATTGCTTGAATTTTCTCTGCTTTGTGCTCTCTTTGGCTTGCTGAATCATTTCTGCAAATTTGGCCTCTGTGATCATTATGAGGCTTTTCGAGAAAGCCTACTTAAAATCGTTTAGAGACGCAAGTTATGATTCATATTTTATTTTAAAAATTTACACTTTTTTATGCAGATAGTTGTAAATCTAAAGTAAAATCCCCTTTGAACTTACATTTATTAAATCACAAAGCCAATTTTGAGCACATTGCAGAAATTCGATGAACTTGACATGAAACTGCTCTTTGAATTATCAAAAGACGGTTCAATTTCAGTCCCACTACTGTCAAAAAAACTTGGAATTAACGCATCTGTTCTTTATAGCCGAATAAAGCGATTAATTAAAAAAAAATTAATCAAAAAATTTACCATAGTTGTAGATGACACTCTTTTGGGAGTAGGTGTCAAAGCATCTGTTGGAATTAACCGAGATCCAAAATTCAAAGACAATATCTACAAAAAAATGATGGACACCCCAGAAATTGTCTCCATCTCTGAAGTAACTGGCAGATTTGATATTATTATCAAGGTTCACGCAAAAAATCTAGAGGCACTCCACTCAATTGTTATAGAAAAAATAGGAAAAATAGACGGTATCTTAAACACGGAGACCTTTGTAGAGTTGCAAAAAACGGATAAAGATCCGACTTATTCTATGCTTTAATTTATTTTAGTTTTGCATCCCACTTGCCTTCATTAATTTCGGCAGTGATTTCTTTTGGAGTCTTTCCTTCCACTTTAATTCCAAGTGATAGACATGTTCCAATCATTGTTTTTGCAACAGATTTCAATGAGCTTGCATAGGATTTTTCTAATTTTGTATTTGCAACTTTGATAACTGAATCCAAAGTAATGTCCCCAACCCAGGCTGTACCTGGAGTTCCTGTTCCTTTTTGAACACCTGCTTCTTTTAGCAATAATGCAGCTGCTGAAGGAATTCCGATTTCTATCTCCCATTTTTTTGTGTCTGGGAAAACTGAAACTGTTACTGGTACTTTCATGCCCTCAAAGTCTTTTGTTTTATCATTGATGGCCTTGATAATTTCCATAATGTTAACTCCTAAAGGACCCAAAGCTGGACCTAGTGGTGGACCTGCCGAAGCTGCTCCGCCTGTTACAAGTGATGATACTTTTTGTGGTTCTACCATGTTTATCAGCTTAATATGAAAAATTTAATCCTTCCTAAGACTCACTTGACAGCTTTAGATAGTTAGCATCAACAGTTACTGGTAGTTGGTAAGATGCATCTAGTAAAACAACAGTTGCTTCTTCTTTGTCTGCATCTATTCTGGTGATTGTGGCTTTCATTCCTTTGAATGGACCGCCTGTTATCTCAATTACATCATCTACTGCCAATTGTGATACTGTGGATTTCTTTACCAGGTATCCTTCAATGTCTTTAAATTCTAATTCTCCTCTTAGTTGACCGCGAATGTGTCTGACTCCTTCTACTGCCATGTATGCATCGCTTGGATTTATTGCCTCAATTACGACATATCCTTTTAGATTATCTACTAGTAATACTGATTGAATGTTTAATTTGCTGGTGTTTGCTTTTGCTTCCAATAGTCTCATGACTATCTTTTCTTGACCTCCAGTGGTTCTTATTGCAAAAAGATGTGATTTAATTTCCTCTGACATGTTATTTCCCAAGTGTAAATACCGAAAACACAAACTGAATTGTAAAGCCAATGGCGCCAACACCTGCAATTCCTAGTAATACTAATCTAAGATGCTGCATGTATTCATCACGATCTGGCTTTTTTGCCATCTTCATGGTGTTTGCCATGTTTTTCAAAGTCTGCTTCGGGTTCATTGCTGGAAATTAATAAGGTGTCCTTATATCTCTTATCTCATGGAATTACTTGTAGCATACCGTGATGACCCTGCCGGGTACAATATGGCAAAATTTCTTTCTCAAAAAATGACACTTGATGGCGAAGTATATCGAGGCAAGTACTATGATTTAGTGATAATTCCAACTCCTGCTATTTCAGCTGACTGGCTAGAAGAAAAATATGATTATGATGGATTTATTTTTCTCTCAAAGCATGCAGCAGAGTCTGGAGTTTTGGCACTTACTTGCCATAGTACTGGTAATTTTGGAGAAGCCAAATTTGGCGGAAACCAAAACCAAATGGCAGTACCACATCCATTTATCCAAAAAAAATATCTCCAAGCTCTTTGGAAAAACAAATCACAATTTGCAGATTTTCAAATTACAATTGAAGCCACACATCACGGCCCAACTGCATTGAGCAAACCTGCAATCTTTATCGAAATTGGCACAACTGAAAAACAGTGGACTGATGTTTCTTTGTGCAATTCAGTTGCATCTATTGTACATAGTGTGATGACTGAAAGTATACAACCATCTCCAGTAGCGATTTGTTTTGGAGGTACTCACTATCCTGACAAGTTTACAAAGGAATTACTAGAGGGAAAATTCTCACTTGGAACTGTTGTACCAAAGCATGCACTAGATAATGTTGATAAAAATTTATTTTTACATATTTTGGAAAAAAACAAGCTTGCAAAGACTGCACTGCTTGATTGGGGAGGACTGGGGCCAAACAAACAAAAGATAATTAATTTCCTAAGTGAAACTGATCTTGAGGTAATCAAACTTTGAATCTCGATAAAAAAATTTACAAAAAATTACTAGAGGTTCCAAAAGGAAAAATTACCACATATGGCGAACTTGCAAAAGCTGTAGGTCTGAAAAATGGCCAAAGAGCAGTTGGCAAAATTATGAACAAAAACCCATACCCTGTAATTATTCCATGTCACCGAGTTGTAAAGTCAGACGGCAAAGTTGGCGGATATGCATATGGTGAGGAAATTAAATCTGATATGTTAAGCAAAGAGGGAATAGAGATTAAGAATGGTAAAATTTTAGATTTGGAAAATAGGATTTATCGATTCTAGTTCTTTCTTTTTGTAATGGTCTCTTCCATTAGCTGTCTTAGGTGAGCTTTATTTCTTACTGTATTTCCGCCCACTCTCTTGTAGAGCATCCAGAATTCTGGGTTTGTGAGTTCTTTTCTGTCTTTGGCGATTTTTAGCAATCTTCTCAATGCGCGAACCTTTGCAACGTAGACATCTTTCTTTCCTACTCTTGCTCCTTTTCTACCTTGTTTTGAACCCTGAGTTGTTCCCCTCTTGTTTTTCTGAGACTTTTTGGTGTGGGCTCTTCCTCTAGAAGTTCCAACAATTGATTTTATGCTAATTTTTTTTGCTGTAATTAAACTGCGAATATTTGATCTGGTGATTGCATCAGCTACATCATCTAGATGATCAGGATCCAGTCTTACTCTGTGAACTCCAACGCCGGTAACTCGAGCTACCAGTCTTTTTTTAGCTTTAAGATTTACTACCACTTGAACTCACTCTTGCATTAAAAATTTTGAATTTGTTTTCTATTGCTTTTACTATGATTAATTTTCTTTTTCTAGTGCCGACACCATGTCCAAATCTCACTCCGTCTGTTTTTGGATTTAATTTTTCCAAGTCTTCAACTTTGTAAACTAGATTATCTGTATATCCTGAAGGATGCAGTCCCTTTGCAATTTTTGGTCCGCCATAACCTACTTTGACTAGTCCTGGACGACCTCTGCTTTTTTGTTTTCTTTGATGATGATCAATACCTTTTGGTTTTCTCCAATTAGTTTCCAATCTAACATAACGCCAGCTCTCCGGTCTGAGAAATTCCGGATTCTTTCCTTTGACCTCTTCTCTCTTTGCTAGCTTCTCTTTGTTGATGGTCATCATTTTGACTCCTGAAATTTTAAATAAATACGTTCCTAGATTTGAAAATCTTATTTTAGGAAAGAGATAATAAGGAAAATTAAGGCGGATCGAAATATCTCATGATTGAACCTGGGATTATTATGATGCTTGTTGATGGAGGGTACTTCTTCTGACCATAGTTGTAGGTCCAATCAAGACTGACAAATTTTTATCACAAATTCACGATTTTGGAATAAACCCCTCAAAAATTCATCGTAATTTGGATGTCGATGACCTTGTAAAAATTGCAGTTGAAAGAAAAGAAGGAGTCATAAATTCAACTGGCTCTCTTTCTGTAAATACTGGCAAGTATACTGGAAGGTCACCTGATGACAGATTCATCGTATATGACGATAAAACAAAAGACACCGTTGACTGGGGTAAGGTAAATCACCAGTTTCCATCTGAAAAGTTTGTAAAACTACTTGAGAAAATGAAGAATTTTGTCAACAATAAGGAACTTTATGTCTTTGACGGATTTGTTGGCGCTGATAAAGAAAATCGCTTACCAATTAGAGTGATTAATGATAATGTATGGCAAAGTTTCTTTTCAAGAAATTTGTTTATTCGTCCAACAAACAAAGAACTTGAAGAACACAACCCAGAATTTACTGTTTTGTGTATCAACAGCTTTGAAGCAATTCCTGCAGAAGACGGTACTGGCTCAAATGTTTTCATAATAATTGATTTGACAAGAAAAATTGTCTTGATTGGAGGAACACAGTATGCCGGAGAGATGAAAAAATCTATGTTTAGTGTAATGAATTTTCTCTTACCTGAAAAAGGGGTCTTTCCAATGCATTGCTCTGCAAACATTGGCAAAAACGGAGACACTGCTCTGTTTTTTGGTTTGTCTGGTACTGGAAAAACAACACTATCAGCTGATCCAAATCGAAACTTGATTGGTGATGATGAACATGGCTGGTCTGATAATGGCACATTTAATTTCGAAGGAGGATGTTACGCAAAATGTATCAATCTTAGTAAAGAAGCAGAACCTGAAATTTGGAATGCCATCAGACCTGGGGCTGTCTTGGAAAATGTTGTACTAAAAAATAATGTCCCTGATTATGATGATAATGCTTTAACAGAAAATACACGTGTAGCATATCCGCTTGATTACATTCCAGGTGCCGTCATTCCAAGTGTCGGAGGACATCCCAAAGTAATTGTATTTTTGACAGCAGACGCGTTGGGCGTTTTGCCACCAATTTCCAGACTTACAAAAGAAGGCGCAATGTATCACTTTATGTCCGGCTATACCAGCAAGTTGGCTGGAACTGAGCGTGGAATAAAAGAGCCAAAATCCGTATTTTCTGAGTGCTTTGGAGCACCATTTATGCCAAGGCCAGCTGCAGTTTACGCAAAGATACTTGGAGAAAAAATCACTCATCACAATACTGTAGTTTATCTTGTAAATACCGGCTGGTCAGGCGGTCCATACGGAATTGGTAAAAGAATCAAAATAAAATACAGCAGAGCAATGGTAACTGCCGCACTTACTGGAGCACTAAATAATGTAAAGTATAGACACGATGATCTGTTCAATGTAGATATCCCAACTGAAGTGCCAGAGGTTCCGGCAGATATCTTGGATCCAAAAAATACTTGGGAAGACAAAGCGTTGTATGATTCATCTGCAAGAAAATTAGCTGCAATGTTTGTCGAGAACTTTAAAAAATTCAAAAACGTTGCACCAGAAATATTGCAAGCTGGCCCTAAGCCTTAGATTTTTTTCTAGATATCAATCCTATCACTGCAACAATTATGATGATTCCTACAATTATTGATAATTGTTTTTGTGGAATATCTGAATCAAACCAACTCTGATTGCTTTGATCTACTGAATTTACTTTGATGGTATTGTATGCCTCAAATGTTGTACCGTTTACTTTGATTTTTGCATCTATCCAATATTCAGAATCTTCTTTGACTTTAATTGATGCATCTTTTCCCGGAACTGCCGTAGTTGTTTGTGTCATATCGTTTTTACTATTGATAATTGAAATCTTTGCAAATTCCCATTGTTGTGGATGATGTATAACAAAGTTTAGTGTTCCGTCTTTTTGATTTACAGAAACTGAACCTTCAGTGTAATGTATCCATACAGGAATCGTGTATGTTGTTTTTTCATGATTGATAATTATTCTTCCTTCATAATCCCCATACTCTTGCCCAATAATTTTTATTTTAAATAATATTTTATTTCCATCTAAATCGTATGTGAACTGGATGTTTTCAGGCCCGACAAATTTGACTTGTAAATTATCAAGTGTTCCATTAATCAATTTTAAATCCAATTGATTTTGTGCAACCATACTATCTGATGATAAATAGACTACAAAGTTTGGAGGCGTGATGATCAGCTTTGCCCCAAAAGCCTTTCCGATATCTATTCTGCCAGAGCCTGCATCACTAAATGAGAATGAATTACTGTATGCGTCAGAAACACGCTCAGATGTAGTCATTAGCAGTGCCTTTATCTCGTGGTGATGAATTGTTGGATATTTCTCCATTAGTAATGCCGCTGCACCGCTTACATGGGGTGCTGCAAAGCTTGTACCGCTGGTAAAATTGTACCCGCCATTAATCTGTGTGGAATTGATGTATGCCCCAGGTGCCACAATGTCTGGCTTTATGTAAAATGGCGATACCGGTCCTCTTGAACTAAAATGTGCAACAAAGTCTGGATTGTAAAAAAGATGCAAACTAGCTTTGTTTTGAATCATCTCTTTTATCTCCAATCCGTCTTTTCTATCAATTGAAACAACTGGAATCTGTGGCTTGTAGCCTGGTTCTACAAACTCGTGAATTAGTTCTCCTAGAAAAATTCCCGGCTCGTTGTTGTAAACTATCAAAGCTCTTGCTCCGGCTTTTGCTGCATTTTTTTCCTTTGTTGAAAAGTATAATCTGTCGTCTTTGTTGTCACTGCCTCTCTCAACAAGAAGAATTGCACCTGTTGCGTTGATGTCTTTGAGATCTTGCTCTTTTCCATATTTTCCAAAAATTATCTTTGCAACAATTGGCTCATTTAATTTCGAAGAGCCAACCATGGGAATTACCGTGTATGGTTTTTCATTTACATCAAGTGTTGCAACTAGACTTGATGTCAAATTATTGTATGATGCACCTACTGTGATAGAATCAAAGTCTTTTCCAGGGCTGCCGATAGTTTTAGGGAGAGGACCGTCATTGCCAGCTGCAGTTACAACAAAAATTCCTTTTTCCAGTGCTCTGTTTACTGCAGCATCGATGTTGGAGTTTGTCTTGTTTACTCCCAAACTAATGTTGATGATATTTGCACCGTCCTCAACTGCCATGTCAATTGCCCTTACTATCAAGTCAGATGCCACTGCTTCGCCATTATCTGAAACCTTGTAAGCTAAAATTTTTGCTTTGGGTGCTACTCCCTTTAGTGTTCCATCTGCAGCAATTACTCCAGCAACCTGAGTCCCATGTCCATTTGTATCAAGTGGCGGCTTTCCTTCCTCTATGAAATTATATCCTCCAATGACTTTTCCATTTGGCCCCCATCCCAAAAGATCTGGATGGTTAAAATCTACTCCAGTGTCAATTACGGCAATTTTGATTCCATTGCCGTCAATTCCCTCAAGTTTTGGAATGTTTCCTCCGATAAATGGGACGCTTTTATCAAGATACGTGTGAGCAGCATCTGGTTGAAGTTGTAAAATAATTAAAGAACCTAAAATGGTTAGAACAAAAGCAAAAATCAGTACCATCTTCATATTTTTACGATATTTTCAACAAGTAAAAACCAATTGGCTAGTAAAGCAATAAATGGAATAAACAATAAACTTCTTGTATGGGAAAATATACACTTCCGCAAATTCCATATGCTTATGATGCATTAGAACCTCACATTGACGCAAGAACAATGGAGATTCATCATACAAAACACCACCAAGCATACACTGACAAATTAAATGCCGCACTAGAAGCTTGTCCAGCTGAAATACAAAGCAAAGACATTTTGGATATCTTGGCAAACCTTAACCAAGTACCAGAAGCACAAAGAAGCGCAGTTAATTTCAATGGTGGTGGATATGACAATCATAAGTTGTATTGGAACAACATGAAACCAAATGGAGGTGGAGAACCTGGAGGATCAATTGCTGATGCAATCAATGATTCCTTTGGAAGCTTTTCTGCATTCAAGGAGAAATTCTCATCAACTTCTGCAGTAATTCAAGGCAGTGGCTGGGGATGGTTAGTGTACAATCCTTCAACTAAGAAGGTAGAGTACAAGTCCATGCCAAACCAAACTAGTCCAAGAACTGAAGGATTAGTGCCATTATTGGGTTGTGATGTTTGGGAACATGCATACTATCTGAAATATCAAAACAAAAGACCAGACTACATTGCATCTTGGTGGAATGTAGTTAATTGGGACGAAGTACAAAACAGATTCTCCAAAGCAAAATAAAGTTCTATCTTTATTTTTTTTATTGTATCGTGTTATTTTATGAATGAATTTATAAACATCTCAAGATGGTTTGTTGTAAATGAGTGAAGAACAGGCCCAGCGATTATTGCAACAAATGCAAATGCTTGAAACTTATTATGCAGATTTGTCTCAACGCGAGGCAACACTTGTCAATGTATTAAGAGAAGCAGTATCTGCAATTGAATCAATAAAGGCACTTGTTGAAAAACCCAATTCTGATACTTTGGTGCCAATCGGAATGGGAACATTTGTTCAAACAAAAATTTCATCTGCTGACAAAATTATTCTGAATATTGGTGCAGGAGTTGCTATAGAAAAGCAACACGATTCTGCCA
>DATIFS010000045.1:0-3141 GCA_035455105.1 Nitrosarchaeum sp. | reverse complement strand
AAATTTCTCTTCTTTCTGCTGTCGTCTCTTATCATTTTATCAATACCACTCCCAATAGCATCCGCACAAAATCTTGAATCTTTAAATGACTATGCTATAAAACTTGTAATTTCTCCTTCACATATAGAAGAAGGTCCTTCTAAACATTCAATAGGATATGTATACATTCTGAGTAAAACTGGAGTCCCAATTACGTCTTCAAAGGATGTTTCAATCTCATTAAGTTCAGAACATTCCTTAATCGCATCTGTTCCTGAAAAAATTATTCTAAAAGCAAATGACGAATATGCTTCATTTGTTGTGACAACTGGAAATCTGATTGGTAGTACCGTTATTACTGCTACACTTAACTCTAAAACATCATTTCAAAAAATTCAGGTAGGTAACACTGAAACTCATCTTCCAGATGATCTTATTTTAGAATTAAATCTTCCAACAAATGAAATGCATGTAAATTCTAAAATGCCATTTTCTGTTTATTTAAAAACTGTTGATGGTTATGTGATTCGCGCTCCTTTCGACATTAATATTAATTTGGAATATGAAAAATCGCTTGCAATTCCAAGCTCTGATATGTTGACAATAAAAAAAGGTGAATATTATGCATGGGGCACAATTGAAACTAATGACAAAGTTGGAAATACGTTTTTACGTGCAATCCAAAACGATTCTGGTTTAGATACTGCAAAAAGTATTAAAATATCTTCAACACTACCGGCTTCTCTAAAAATTGACATTTTCCCAAAGTTAATTCCAGCTGATGTTAAAAAACCAATAGATATTTTTGTTAGTGTGGTTGATTCTGATGGAAATCCTACAATTACTCCTACTGACATACCACTGAATTTTTTCTCAAATGATCAATATTCTATAGGAAATAAACTAGATAATACTATGAAAGAAATCAAAACTGTGATAAAAAAAGGACAATTTGGATTTTATCTTAGACAGAACTTGGATCTCTCTAATTTACTTGCAAATGACATTGTAATTGGAGTCAGTGCTCCAGGTTACGGTATTGCAACTGATACATTTTCTACCGTAGGAACATCTATGAATATAGATAATAAAAAAATAACTGAAAAAGACATACAACTTTTCATACCTGATAAAATGCCTAGTAATGCTACCAGTATAATCACTTATCAAGTTGGTGCAATAGAAACCGATGACGATGATGTTGATGAAAATGGAGATCCTATTACCGATACAACTAATACTTCTGATGAAAATAAAGTAATTCATACCATTGATGATTTAGGCAATGGAGAATTTTATCCTGTGCAGACTAATGAAAATTATTATGCAGATGGATATGTAAAAAAATTAAATGTAATATCTGGTGACGATAATTTAATCACAATAAATAATATTGGGAAAATTGAATCTGGTAATTCTTTTGGAACTGCTCTTATTACATCTGGACAAAAAAGCGGTTCTGTTTTAATCTCTGCCTCTGTGCAAGGTGTAGGTTCTGACTCTGTTTTGACCGAAGTTGTGAATTCCCTTGAACAAAAAGAATCTAGGATTTTTTCTCCTACTGGAAAAGATACAATTTTGTTTGATCGTGAAGGAAATTTTGATGTATTTTTAATTGCTATTGATAGTCATGACAGACCAAAAGTATTGAAGCATGATTCCAAATATTTAGTCACTCCAACTAATGGAGTAATAGAAATCAAAAAGGATTCTACATTTGCATTTGCAAAACTTCACAGTGATTCATTTACAATAACTGAAGAGAAAAATACCATCGATCTAAAAGTGGTACCAATAGGCGAAGGTGCTAATTTATCCTTGCAAACAGAAAAAATTTTTGCCACTCAGCCTTCATCTAAAATGCAAGTGTTATTACCATTAGAAGAAATTAACGCAAATCATGAAAACAATATAGGTGTTATACAAATGGTTGATCTTCAAGGAAATCCAATAATCCCATCGTTTGATGTAAAATCAAAAATCACTTCATCCAAAGAAAACATAGTTCAAGTAGTCCGTGATGCAGTTATCCCATCTGGTATTTCTTATGCCACATTTCCAATTGAAACTACTGGTGCTATAGGTAAATCAATAATTTCAGCTAGTGCAAAGGGTGTGATTGGAACTGAAGATCAGATTAGTACAGGTTCTTCATTAATAAAATTAAAAATATCTACTAGTGGACTAACTGATAAAATCCCAATCGATAAACCTATTGACATTAAATTGTTTATTGATGATGAAAATGCTGCATCTGTTGCAGGTGCATCGATTAAAATCACTTCTGATGGAAATTCACAAGTAACCCCAGATGTTGTACGTACTGGTCCTGATGGTGGCGCTGTTATTAGCTTGACTGCAACAAATGGTCCTAGTATATCATTGGATCTTATTGCAACTGCAGAAGGGTATTCTGAAGGAAAAGATACATTAACTATCAATGTTGACGCTCCAGATAAAACTCTAAACCCTGTTGATCTTCAATTGCCTGAATGGATTATTTATGTGATTATTGCAGCTATACTTTTGATAGGCGTTCTAGTTGTACTATTCTTAAAAAAATCAAAAGCCCCAATAGAAGAAGAATGGGAAGAAGAAATTTAACTAGACAAAAACTTATTTGAATAATTGATTCTTTCTGTGTGGTTAAGAGTAATACGCATTAGATTTCTTTTAGCGTCTGTCATAGCGGTATTTGTAGGTCTTGCAATAAACTGGCATCAAAATTTGAATATTGTTCCACTTGATGCTGTTTTGATATTTGTTGGAGTCTTGGCACTTCATGCCAGTGTTGATCTATTAAATGATTATTGGGATTACAAAAGGGGAATTGATACCGCAACAAAAAGAACTAAAATGAGTGGTGGAACGGGTGTGTTACCCGAAGGGCTACTAAAACCTTCATCTGTTTATCGCGCCGGTATTGGATTTTTAATTTTAGGTTCTTTGATTGGATTTTATTTTGTACTTGCAGATGGAATAATAATTGCTGCAATTCTTGGATTTGCAATCATATCCATCTATTTCTACTCTACAAAAATTGTGGATTCTGGACTAGCAGAATTTTTTGTTGCAATCAAAGGTACGATGATTGTACTTGGAACATCTTTTATTCAATCAAATCACATAACTTTAGAATCCATTTTAGGTGGTATTGTTGTC
>DATIFS010000044.1:0-9787 GCA_035455105.1 Nitrosarchaeum sp. | reverse complement strand
CGTGGTCAAACATGCATCAAGTTTAACTGGAAATGGTGGCTATGCAATTGACCTTGTAATACTAGCAGGTTTGTTAATGGTAATTACAGCAGGACCAGGAAAAATCTCAATTGCAAATATTGTTAAAAAATTACCCAGATGTCTTCACTAATCTTTTCCAAATTTATCCATAATAAGACAAATACATTTTGTTGTCTTTTTTAGTAAATCAATTCGTGTAAACTCATTTGGAGAATGAATACGGGCAAACATGTAAGTGCTACCAATTGAGATGCATGGGGCATTTAATGCATTCATAAAAGAATGCATAGGACCAGTACCAGCATTTGAAACATTTAGAATAGATTTTCCAAAAGTTTGATCAGCTGCATCTTTAACTTTAGACACAAATGAGTCAGAGGGATTTGTTCGAGCAGCTGCCTCACCATGAAAAATTTTTATCGATACATCGCCATACCCTTTAGACTTCAAATGTTTTTTCAATCTAAGAGCTTGCTTTTTCGGGTCCATTTTAGGGACCAATCTAAAATCAATTTTAACTAGGGCTTCACCGGGAAGAACCGTCTTTGCGCCATTTCCAGTATAACCGGAAAGAATTCCTGCAATATTACAAGTTGCACCCCCAACTAGAGCTTTTTTTGCATCCAGTCCATGCATGTTACCTACAAAAGACTTGATTCCAAATTCGTTTTTGAATGATTGTTCATCAAAGGGTTCTCTTGAAATTATTTCTAAATCATTTTTTGAAAGAGGGGTGACTTCTTTATACCAATCTTTAATGAGAATTTTTCCATTTGAATCCCGTAGTGTTTGTACAGCTTCAAGTAATCTCCAAGCAGGATTTTTTATCAGAACAGCCAAGCTTGAATGTGCATCGCGGATTGATTCTTTTACAGATAATTCAACATAAAGTAACCCCTTCATTCCAAGACCAATGATCGGTCTATTTTGAGAATCAACATATCCAAATTCCCAAATTACACCATCACAAGAAAATTTTTTTTTGTATTTTTTTAGATATTGTTCGATGTGTGTACTTCCGGTTTCTTCTTCACCTTCAATTACAAACTTGATATTACAGGGAATGTCTCCAGTAGTTTTTAGATATGCCTCAACTGCCTTTATTCTAGTAATTAGTTCACCTTTATCATCAGATGAACCTCTGCCGAAAATTTTGTTACCTTTTATTTTACCGCTAAACGGAGGATCATCCCACAAATCAAATGGTTCTGCAGGTTGAACATCATAATGATTGTAAAACATCAGAGTTTTGTTTGGATTTTTCTTTGATTTTACCTCACCATATACAATAGGTGCCACGTTTTTTAGTCGTAAGATTTCAGATTTAATTTCGGATTTTCTCAGTAATTTTTTTACCAATTGTGCACATTCTTCAATTCCTTCATTTTTTGCAGAAACACTGGGTTGTCGAATTAATGTTTGTAAGTCAGAAATTAAAATATCCATATTTGTATCGACATGTTTTAGTGGATGCATTCTATTCACACAATTCGATCAAAAGGTTTCATGGCATTTGCAAGTTCGCCTAACAAGTCCATAGAAGTCATATGTAAGCCGAATTTCTTTTGAGTTGCTTTTCCAGCTAATCCATTGATAAAAGTTGCAGCTGCTGCAGATTCCAAGGCATTACGGTTTTTTGCAAGCATTCCTGCAACTAAACCAGACAAGACATCACCTGTTCCACCCACAGTCATAGCAGGAGTTCTTTTCTCATTGAGATAGGTAGTAGTGCCATCAGAAATTATATCAGTTGCACCTTTAAGCAAAACAGTAATTCCATTATCTCGGGCATTTTTTTCAACCATGGATATTCGCTCTTTTTTAGAATTTGGCGGGAGTGTTCCAAATAAGCGTTTGAACTCTCCGGCATGGGGAGTCACTACAACATTTTTGTTCGGTAAAAATGGCAACACTTCAGGAACAAGTGCACTTGCATCTAAGGAAAGTCGTACGTCTCTATCTAAAAGAGATTTTATTAAGAGTATCAAAGAACCTTGCTCTTGTACTGCAAGTCCCATTCCAATTGTTGCAGAATCTAGCTTGTGCGGTAAAGCGCCAAGAAGTTTGTTAACAGCACCGCGAGTTAATTTTTGATCAACTAGTGGAATTACAATAAGATTTGGGGATATTGCTCGTGTTGGGGATACGTTAATTTTTGGAACTGATGTATACACCAAATCAACCCCGCATCGCAGTGCCGCAATTGAAGATAATATCGGAGCCCCATGATAGATGTAGCTCCCTCCAATGACTAAAACGGTGCCATTGTCACCCTTACGAGAAATTGCTTTTCGTGCAGGTATGAATTTTTTAATTTGAGTGGCAGTAAGTAATTTTCGAACCAATACAAGTATACCAAAATGCAGGCGAATAAATCTTGTTTTAATCTACAGACTATGAAGATTCATCAGATTCAGTATTAGATTGAATTTCAGGTGAATCAGGCAAAGTTTCAGTTTTTTTTCTAGAGCCCCTACCAAAGAATGCCTTTCTTGCATAACATAGGTATGTAGTATGACCAATTCCTTGAAAAGAATGCCTGGTTTTTCCCTCACGTGCTTCAATTGTTCTAATAATGTGTTCAGTGGATTCAATATCAGTAAACTCGTTTTCAACTAGTGCGATTGTTAATTTTTCTAGCTGATTCATAGTGGGGCAAATTGCAAAGACAGAACCACTTCCTTTGAGCATCTTACGAACCTGAGGCAATACAGTCCAAGGGTCACCTAAATCAATTAGAGCCACATCAGCTTCTTCAAGAGGCATTTTTTTTGCAGTTTTCAAATCCAGTTTTTGTTGGGTAACATATTTTGACATTCCAGCTTTTTTGATATTTTTTTCAGCTATTTTCATAAAATTATCATCAACATCAAAAGTGTAGACATGTCCTCTTGGTTTTACTACACTCGCGACAAATGAGGTAAGAGAGCCACTGCCAGTACCAATTTCCAGAATTTTTTGACCGCTGCCAATTCCAGCTCTTGCAATAATGTAGCCAATATCTTTAGGATAAACTATCTGTGTACCATGTTGAAGTTTCATGACATAGTCATACATTGTAGGTTCAATCAGATAGACGTACTTGTCTTTGTTAGTAATCAATCTAGAACCATATTCTTTTCCAATAGCGTCAACATGTTTTATGACACCTATATGAGTATGAAGGGAATCATTTTTTGAGATTTTAACTAACCATTTTTTTGATTGATTAAAGTAAAAAAGCACATGAGAATTTTGTTTAATCTTTGCCATGAGATTTTTTTAAAAATTTTAGATAAGAATCTATGCTTAGACATCAACTCTAATGAATTTGTAAAAGGTTAGTTCTTGATAATAATTGGTACTCCTAAAGCGGCCAATCTATCACATCCATCTATCCCAGTGGCGGGATGTATTGTCCACATAAAGTATTTCCCTGCGGGAGCATTAAACAGTATTGAACCTTCCCATCCTGATTGGTTATCCAATTCTTTTATTGATTCTTTATGTGTAAAAGATCCTTGTTTTTGGGTTGCAAGTCCTTGTATGACATCTTCACCATTATTACTTTGAGGATATGAGTTTGGAATGGTTCCGGGAGGCAGATAAACTAAGTTGATCAAACCATTGTCATCTTGACTTTTTGGTGATTTGAACCATGGTGTCCAAGCTTCAATTCCTTCATTAATCCACACATTTGGTTGAGCAGTAAATCCCAATTTCATTTTGGCATCTTCAAAGTTATTTCCATCAACACATTCGTCTTGAATTTTATAATCAACTTTGTACATTTGGTTTTCATTTCCAGTATAATGTGCTTTTACATAATAATCAGTTAAGCCATCATTACTAAAATCAAACCTACCACTATCTGAATTTGATATGTATACTGGAGAATGTCCTTTTCCTAAAACGATTAAATCGTCACTATAAGCATAATTAGCCGTTACAATGAATAAAACACCAAATCCTATAAGCATTAAAAGCAGTTTTATCATTTCATATCACAGTAGTACAAATTATACTTATAATGTTTATGAGAATATAACGTACACAAATTATTCGTTAAAAATAATCTATCAGATATTTTGATTAATTACAAGATGAAAACTGTATTAGCATTCAATAAATACAGGAATTTTTCCAAGTATTACATGTCAAATATGAAATGCGTATCATGTGGAATTGGTTTTTTTTCGCCAACAGGTGCAGACAAATGTTCCAGATGTGCAGGAAATGAATCACATGGAAGTGAAGGTCATGATTCTTGTGGCTGTGGACATAGTCACTAGATCATTTTTTTATTAATCTCAATAAATTACAAGATTACATTTTATCAGGCGCTACAATTCCAAGCAATTCAAGTGCCTTTTCAATGGTCAATTTGAATGAATTTACAAGACATAGTCTAGAATTTTCTAATTTTTGATCACCTAAATCAAGAACTTTAACATGTTCGTAAAAGGAATTAAAAGATACAGCCAAATCATGACAGTATCTTGCTATAACTTTAGGAGATAGATTTTGTGCGGCATTCATTACGTTGCTATCAAACAATCCAATTATTTTGACCAGATCCAATTCAGAAGAGTCAATCAACAAAGAAAAATCAACATCGATTGATGGTAAACGTTGTGATTTTTCAATTATTCTAGATGCCCTTGCATGGGTATATTGTATATATGATGCAGTGTCTCCTTCCAAGCTAAGAGATTTTATAAGATCAAATGTAATTATTTTGTCTAAATCTTGCTTTATCATTTCATAGCGTAAAGTTCCAACAGATACAATATGAGCAATTTTTTCAACATCGTCATCAGACATTTCGGAATGTCTTTTCTTGGTTTCTTCTATGGTTTTGGTTTTTAGTAAATCATAAACAGAATCAGCATTAACATAGAGACCTTTTCGTCCAGACATTTGAGCTTGTTTGCCGTCAGTGTTTAATCCAAGAGTTTGTGCAGTATCAGCACTAAGAGTTACTGATTCATAGCCGAGATGAACATATGCGTCATTGATAGATTTGAATTTTGACATTAGAATAGTTATGATTTTTTGAAGACGTGCTTGTCTTGAATCAATTACAGTGATTACTTTTTCACCAGTAAAGTTTTGTTTTGATTCATTACTTGGTGTCAGCACAGTTTGCCAAAGAATGTGATTGTTGGGTTGAATCTTTTCATATTTTTGATAATTAAAAGGATCTTCAAGTAAACCCAATTTCCAAGCAGCGTATGGAATGTCTTTTGCTATGTATGTCGCAGTACCATTACTTCTAACAAGGACCTTGTCTTCCTCATTGTTTTCACCTCTAATTACCCAACAGCCTTCATTCTTACCATCTGTTTCAAACTCTACAAGAGACAATTCTTTTAGTTTTTCAAATATTTTTCTCCATAATCCTGAACGAATTATTTGAGATTCGAAATTTAGACAGTCATAAAAAACTCCTAAATTCCAACAAGTTTCCAATTGATTTTCTAAAACACGACGTGTGATTTTATCTGCAAATTTGGCAGTTTCAGAATTTCCATCCTCTAATTCTTTGAGAATGTTTTTCCTAATCTCTTCCAGACTTGGGTCCTGTTCATATTTTTCAGTGGTTTTAACATATACATCATCACCGCAATAATGATCAAATTTTTTTCCTACTGGAGGTTCTTGAGAAAATCCAAAGTGTCTAAAACCTACAATGATATCTGCAACTTGTAAACCAGAATCATCAACATAATTAAGCACGTTAACTTTGAAATTTGATTTTTTTAAAATTCTAGCAACGGTGTCACCAATGATGATATTACGTATGTGACCAATATGAAGAGCTTTGTTAGGATTTACACTTGTATGCTCAACTATTATCGTAGAGTTTTTTCCCAAATCCATAGAGCCAAACTCACTAAGATTGGATTCAGATAAAATTAACTGATTTAATTTTTCCCAATCTGCAAAAAAATTAAGATATCCAGAAGGATGTGATTCGACTTTAGAGACAAGAGTGTTTTTAGATGTTTTAAATTTTGCAGATAACATATCTGCAATATCTTTTGGATTTTTCTTTAGTTGTTTTGCAAGTAAAAATGAAACATTGGAGCTTGCATCACCAAAACCTGGTTTTGCAGGTTCCACAGAAAAGGAAATGTCAGACATAGACAAGTCAGATAATATTTTATGGATGTTGTTTTCGATTTCATCTATTAGTGATTTGAACGACAATACTATACCTCAGATAACTTAGGTGCTAATTTATCTAGTGCTTCGATAACACCATCTCCGGATTTAGCAGATGTAGTCATAGTCGCTTGAGATTTAACATAGTCAGATGAATTTCCTAAAGCAATACTTGTTTTTGCTACTTGAAATAATGGAATATCGGTTGTACTATCTCCAATTGCGATTACATCATCACTTGAAATAGATAGACGTTTCATAATTTCTTGAAATCCAGTGCCCTTGTTAATCCCATGAGAATTAATATGAAATGCGTATTGACTGTCAGAGAGTAAAACATCTAGTCCTTTTTCTTGTACCAATTGTTTTGCCAAATTCAAATCAAATGTTCTCTCCAATACAACCTCAGTCATTCGTGGAAAAACTGGTTTTTCAACAACATTATAGATCTCTTTTTTTATAATCTGAAATGCCTGTTGGCATTGTTGTATATTACCAAGTAAGACATGCTCATTTGTGTCCAAAGTAATACATCCACCATTCTCACCTACTGCAATTTTTGTAGTGCCGCCAAAGACTGACAACAAATACGCTTCAACAGAAGATCTGCCAGTTACAAATATCACATTATGGCCAATATTTTTCATATGTCGCAAAGCAGAAAGGGCATCCAAGTTAATTCTACCAGCACCATTTTCAGTGATAGTTCCATCAATATCTACCGCAAATGTTTTTTGCTTCATACAAATGATTTTCAGAACCGAATAATAATTGCTACGTGTGATTTGTTGCCTAAATTAATAAAAATAAATTCAGACAGATATCAAATAAAAATGTAAAAAAAGAGGTAAAAGATAATTGAATTTAAATTACTTTAAACGAAATTAACTTGATATTTACTTTCTGTGTTTTGGCAGACATGCTTTACAATATACAGGTCTGTCAGGTTTTGGTTCAAAAGGTACTTTGTCTTCCTTGCCACAATCTGCACATGTGCAAGGATACATTATTCTTTCTTCGGACATGATCTTGTGAGATATTCACCTCTTAAGTACCATCGTATTGTTTTGCAAATGTCATATTGAGAATCAAACGATAACATTACTTGTGCATCAATAATTTTACAACTATTTTGAATAGTTATTAGAAGCTTGATCGATAGTAATGTGATGGTTCACAAAATCAAATATTTTGAAGCAAAAAAATTGTCTCAAGGAGTATTTCTTCAAGATGTGGTTAACGAGTTTCTAGCTGAAAAAGGTGAAAACATAATATCAATTCATCCAGTCATGGGAGACTCGTTATTAGTACATTATAAAGAATAACAAAGTTACGAATGGATATTTTTTTTAATTTTTCACTAGTTTCAAATATGAGAAGAGAGGTTATCTTCGTTCTCGTATTTTTTGTTCTAAAATATCGATCAATTCATTCACCATAAAATCTCCATCACGGACATGGGTTATTCCAGTAATTGTCTTTATTCGAGTCATTGTTTCAGCAGTGATTTGTAGTTGAGGCATACATTACTAACAAAGTGTTGTTATTTAAAGGAAAGAATCAGTCATCAATCAAACAGTGTAAAAATTTAAGATTTTACAAAACATTTACAGTCACAATCAAACATTCCTGCTCTGCCCATACATTGATCATGATGTTCATGATAGCATTTGTCACAAGTAACCAAACAGCATCTTTACGTATAGCAATGATAAATACCGATGTAATTGATTAAAATCAACCAGTAAAAATACAGGATTTGTAAAACAAGTAATCAGGAAAAAAGTAAAACATGACAAAAAAAGGAGCTATAGAAGAAATTTTTAGCAAGGCAATATTTGCAGACGATGCAAAGACATACAAAATAATTTACAGAGATTTTGAGAGGTTAAGAGAAACATCATTACTTGAGTTTATCAAAGAATCAAATAATTTTCAAACTATTCCAATTACAAGAATAGAGAAAATTAAGAAAAATCATAGGATTTTATTTGAAAAGAATCGTAAAAGGGATGGTTAGATTTGGGAATTCCTGAAAAAATTAAAGCCATTCAAGATGAAATGGCAAAGACTCAGATCAATAAAGCTACAAACCACCACATCGGTATACTGAAAGCAAAAATTGCAAAATTAAAACGAGAGCAAGAAGATAGAGAGATTCAAAAAAGTGGTGTAAAAACAGATGGATTTGATGTTAGACGTGCAGGGGATGCAACAGTTGTATTTATCGGATTACCAAGTGTTGGAAAATCAACATTACTAAACAAGTTAACAGATGCTAAATCAACTGTTGGCGCTTATCAATTTACAACATTAACAGTAGTACCAGGAATGATGAATTACAGAGGAGCAAAAATCCAAGTTCTAGATCTTCCAGGAATTATTAAAGGAGCATCAAGCGGGAAAGGACTTGGTAAAAGAATTCTATCTGTTGCAAGAACTGCAGATTTGGTGTTACTTATGCTAGATGTATTTCAACCATTTCACGAAGATGTGTTAGTTAATGAACTAGGCAACATAGGAATAAGATTAAACAAATTGCCGCCAAACATAACTATTGAAAAATCACCAATGGGAGGAATTGCAATTGCTCAGCAAGTAAAATTAACAAAAATCTCAGAGCAACATCTAAAAGATATTTTACACATTTATGGAATAGTCAGTGCCAGGGTAGTAATTAGAGAAGACATCACATCTGAGCAGTTAGCAGATCACATTGCTGGAAACATAAGCTATTCAAAATCACTTACAATTTTAAATAAAATAGATTTGGTAGACAGGGAATTTCTAGAGGATTTGAAAACAAAAATAAAATCAGAAGTCATAGAGGTTTCTGCAAATTCAGAGATCAACATAGAATTACTAAAAGAAAAAATCTACGAGAAGCTTAATTTCATCAGGATATACATGAGACCAAAAGGCGGTGAAACTGATTTTAAAGAACCGTTAATTGCAAGAGAGGGGGACAGTGTGGAAGATATTTGTAATAAATTGCATAGAAGTATGAAAAAACAATTCAGATATGGTTTGATTTGGGGAAAAAGTGTAAAGTTTGGAGGACAACGAGTTGGACTAGATCACATTGTACAAGATGAGGATGTTTTGACAATAATCAAAGCACGTGGCATGTAATTTTTTAATTTCAATTAAAAATAGATCAAAATAAAAAATAAGTTATGTCAACGATGCAATGCAAAAAGAAAACAAGTTCCTGCTTTCTCTGAAAAATAGAAAAACATAGGCATAAAATACAATACAAATACATTATTTATTTGAAAAAAGACATTGTAAAAAATAAGATCGATAAATGAAAGCATTTATGAAATTTTTTCGATCAAAATAAAATTTTAAAATCAAAATTACGTTGAGAAATAGTAATCAATTTGTGTAATTTTGTTTAGTCTAACCATAGAAAAACAATGAAATTGCCGATTTATCAATGGCTACAAAAAGAAAAGCTGCCTCTAAACGTACATCTTCTAGAAAGACTGTCGTAAAGAAAGCAGCTCCAAAAAGAAGAGCAGCTCCAAAAAGAAGAGCAGCTCCAAAAAGAAGAGCAGCTCCAAAAAGAAGAGCAGCTCCAAAAAGAAGAGCAGCTCCAAAAAGAAGAGCAGCTCCA
>DATIFS010000043.1:0-4187 GCA_035455105.1 Nitrosarchaeum sp. | reverse complement strand
CCACCTGTTCCAGAGGAGCCTGGAATACAGGAACCCACTTTTACAGTTTTGGTCACAATGCCTCACTTGTCGTTTACTGAAAAAAATGATTATATCAAATCAACTGAATTTACCATAAAATCTCTACCAAGCAAAGACAAGATGCAATATTATGATATGATAAGCAAATACATCAACGAAAAAGATCCAGAGCCATTTGATGTCACATTTGATTATCAAAGTGATGATGGAACAATAATCCAATCATGGAAGTATGCAAAGTGTGAAATCAAAGACTTTCAAATCAAACGTGATAGTTTATTGCTATACTTTTCATTAAGCGGTATTGCAGGATCTGCCGATATTGCAGACTCGACAACATTTGAGTGTAGTGGATTTGCAGTAGATTTTGATCAGAGAAAATCTGAATCTCAAAACACCGTAACCACACCTTCTCCTTATGATAGAGCAATGTTGAATCTTGTTCACTGGTATGGTGGAGAATTACAAACACAAAGAACCACAGAACTATTACAAGAATTTAACATGTTAAACGAATTAAATTTTGAATTAGGTGGCTTGCCAAACATTTACCACAAAGATGTCTATCAATTTGTAAGCAAATACATCAATGGAAAGGATCCAGAACCAATCGATATGAAAATAGATACTATAACAGGTGATGGGACTGTATTATTTTCAACTTTGTATACTGACTGTACTCTCAAAGATTCATCTACATATCTAAGTGAAAATATGGCACTTATCAAATACAATCCAGGTTTGAAATCTGAGATAAGAGGACAGGCTGTGGCAGATTGTGTGGGAACCAAATTCAAAACATTACCTCAGAGTGATCCCAAATTTGATTATGTTGGGAACTTAAGGAAAATTTCTGTGGTTACTCAAAAGGCAATAGGTATTCCATCTGAAGGTGTTGTTTGTAAAAACGACGGATTTACTCTGATGATAAGACCTCCAAACAATACCCCAACATGCGTAAAAAATGATAGTGTACAAAAATTTGAGGAGCGTGGATGGACTCAACCACCTATTGGAGAAAAAAAGAATTTAGTTGATGTATTAAGGCCAATCCAACCTACTAATGAGCAAAGAGCAATGTCCTTTGTAGTTAATTTTGAAGGAACTGACATATCTCCAGCGAAAACTGTGAAAACATTTTCTAAATTTGTTCCTATTAATGATGTAAATTCAATAATTTTAAGACCTGGAAATTCTTTTGATTCATCTGCAAAATCGTTTTATCTTGAATCATTACCAAACAAGGAAAATTCTTGGTATTATGAACTTGTCAGTAGATATGTAAACGCAGGAGTAAAGCCTGAATTATTTAATGTCATAGTAGATGTAAAAAGTGGTAGTGGTGATGTTTTACAGACTTGGAAATACAGCAAATGTGCAATCTCTGATTATGTTACCTATTATGATGAAAATCTACTGAATTACAAACTCCATGGAAAATGGCAATCAGAAATACGAGATAGATCAATTTTTAGCTGTTCTGGATTGTTAATTAATTCATAGTGTGTTTTGTAGATATTCAGTACATTAAATGGAATTGGATAAAAAACTAGTTGATGTATTTTTTATTTTGAAAGTAGTATAAAGTTCCTCTATTTTGACCTGGTGCACTTATTCCAAAATTTCCAAGGATATTTTTTACATCTTCAGAGTTCATCATCCAATATCCCTCACGAGTCAATTCGTCAACCGTTTTAAGAAACTCGTCAAATCCTCCAAGCTTACGACTAACTATGGCAAGAGCATCTGTTTTGTAATAAATTAATTCTTTATGATGTCTGATCTTTTCAATGTCTTTGTATTCTTCTTTTACTCCTCCGCCCTGTTCTTTGCCAAGTTCCACTATGTCTTCATTGACGTCTGAAACTGTTCCTTTAATGCCCATGATTCTTTCTTTGATAGATTTTCCCACAATCTCAAAGAATACATGTATTATTAAAAATAATATGTAAAATTTATGAATTGATTCTTTTAAATTCTTATAATTCTAGCATAAATTTTTGTGTTTGTCAAATAAAGGAGCAACCATATCAACATATTCTTTAATACGGAAAAAGAAGCAATCCTATCACTATTGAGTAACAAAGAACCTGGTAAACTTGCAATTTTTAGGTATGTCTACTTGTCAGAGGGTGATAGACTAGTTGAAATGATGTGTGGTTTGATAATGGTTCTAGTTATGATTGGCTATCTGAGATTATCTTTGATGGGTGGAGAGGATATTGAAATGAAAAATACATTGATTCTTGTGCCTCTTGGTTGCAATGCTGCATGGGGAATAATCGATGGTATAATGTATGTTTTGACAAACTTGATTGGACGTGGAAAAATTTACAAATTATCTTCGTCTATCCAATGTACAAAAGATCAGACAGATGCCCGCATCTCAATTGAAGATGATCTAAGTTCAACCATTGTTGGTTCACTAAAGAAAGAAGACAAGGAGAAAATATACGATGAGATCTTAAAACGTGTAGACCACACTACAATACAAAAACCAGAATGGGTTACAAAAGAAGATCTGCTTGTAGTCCTATTCACATTTCTCATTGTTTTCTCTATTTCACTTCCACTGATAATTCCATTTATGATCTTTGATGATCTCATATTGGCCATTCACATATCGCACATAATTGGACTTGTCATGTTGTTTTTTATTGGATATTTGTGGGGCAAATATGCATCAAGAAACAAAATTCGCTCGGCTATTGCAATGATGATAATTGGGGGCGTAATAGTTGGCATAACGATGGTTCTAGGTGGATAAAAATGCTGTTTTTGTTTGTGGTCAATTACTGATTGCAAACTTCTGGATGAACATTCTAACAAGTGTTATATCGTTTGGACTCAGTAAATGGATATGAAAACTATTCCACAGGAAGAAAGAGCGTTGATACTTCAAGGTGGAGGTTCACTTGGGGCATACGAAGCTGGTGCTTTCAGTGCAGCATATTCATTTCTAAAATACAGAAACATGGAGCAAAAAACAGACAGACCAATATTTGATATTGTTGCTGGTACTTCTATCGGAGCAATCAATGCAGCAATTTTGGTAAGCTATGTAATTGAAAAAATTCCTTGGGATTTTGATGGAGTTGTGAATAGAAACATCGACATAATTTTTGCAGATAAATCAAAAAGGGATGAAACTATAATTTTGCTACTTTCAGACTTTGTTGATCTGAGTAAAAAATTAATAGATATTGCAAAATCTCATGGGGTTAAACAGGAAATCATTGATAAATTACTTGATGAACTACCAGATAGCCATGGGAGACTACACGACATAAAACCATTACAATATAGGAATCTAGTGGAAGGACAATTCAACATAGGTGAAGTGATACGAATTGAAAGAAAACATAGCGAAAACGAAACCTCAAAAAAAATCTTTGATTTTTCATCAAACACAATAAAACAACTCATTGGGAATGGCTATGATGATGTGGTGAATTATATTGATACACGTTTTGGTCATCAATATCTGAAAGCTGCAGGTCTACAGCAAGGAAAAAATAATCATGAGTGAGAAGAAAGGATTTGCCAATAGGATTGAGTTATTATCCGTAATGTTGCTTGCATTGATTATTATATTTACTGCGTGGAGTGCATATCAATCTACTTTGTGGGGTGGAATCCAGACATTCAGATTAGCTGACGTAAATGCAGCAAGTAGGCAAGCAGCCGAATTGAATGTCCAACAGGGACAATACAGCATGATGGACGTACTGATGTTTACACAATATGTTAACGCAGTAAAAAATGATGATCAAAAACTAAGTGATTTCTATTTTGAAAGGTTTCGTCCAGATTTTAAACCTGCAGTTCAAGCTTGGCTAGATACAAATCCTTTTAATAATCCCGATGCTCCACCACATCCATTTGTTATGAAAGAGTATAAGCGAACCTTTTCAGAACAAGCAGAAGAAAAATTAAAAATAGCAGAATTAAAAATGGATGAAGCTCAGCAAGCCAATCAAAATTCAGATAATTACGTTCTTTTTACAGTGATCTATGCATCGATATTATTTTTGGGCAGTATAGCAACCAAGTTTTCATCTATTCGATTAAATCAGATATGTTTTGTAATCGGTGTGACATCGTTTACTGTAATTACAATTTCCCTGTTTGTCCTTATGCCAATCGCAATGGAATAATGTAAGGGG